>NZ_AMXB01000013.1:0-126879 GCF_000310125.2 Thauera sp. 27 | reverse complement strand
GGGGGGGGGGGGGTCAAGCGTGGCGCTGTCCAGTGGTGAGGAGCTCGCGATCCAGTTCTGCCAGCCGCTCAGGGGTGCCGACGTCGATCCAGCGTCCGCGGTGGTGCTCGCCGCGGACGCGCCCGATGTGCATGGCGCTGCGCAGGAGCGGCCCGAGCTTGGCTGGTTCGGGGTCGGGCAGGCCGGCGAACAGCGCGGGGTGGTAGGCGCCCAGGCCGGCGAAGGTCAGGCGTGGTGCGCAGTCGTCATGGATAAGGCCGTTACCGTCGAGATGGAAGTCGCCGTCCGGGTGGTGTGCCGGGTTGTCGACGAGCAGCAGGTGGGCGAGCGCACCGTCGCCATCCAGGCGCCGGGCGGCCGCGCGCAGGGCGGCGAGGTCGGCGTCGCAGAAGACGTCGCCATTGACCACGACGAAGGGCGCATCGCCCAGTAGCGGCAGCGCATGGCGGATTCCACCGGCGGTTTCGAGCGCAGCGGCTTCCGGCGACCAGGCGATGCGCACGCCGAAGGCCGCGCCGTCGCCCAGCGCGTCCTCGAGGCGGAAGCCCAGATGGGCGTGGTTGATCACCAGTTCGGTGAAACCGGCGGCGCGCAAACGCTCGATGTGCCAGACGATCAGCGGTTTGCCACCCACCGCCAGCAGCGGCTTGGGCGTGTGATCGGTGAGTGGGCGCATGCGCTCGCCGCGGCCGGCGGCGAGGATCATGGCTCGGGTGCTTGCCATCAGAAGGTGTAGCCGATCTGGACGTCTTCGGGCTCGAGGCGGTCGAGCAGCTTGAGCAGCGGGCCGAGGTCGCGCCAGCGCTTGCAGGCGCGGCGCAGGTAGTCCATCACCAGCGGCATGTCGGCGAGGTAGCCGTCCTTGCCGTCACGGTGGTAGAGGCGGGCGAAGATGCCGAGGACCTTGATGTGGCGCTGCACGCCCATCCATTCGAAGTCGCGGTGGAAGTCGGCGAACTCGGCGCGTACGGGCAGGCCGAGTTTTTTCGCTGCTTCCCAGTAGCGGATCAGCATGTCGAGGATGAACTCTTCGTCCCAGCGTATGTAGGCGTCCTTGAACAAGGACGCCAGGTCGTAGCTGATCGGGCCGTACACCGCGTCCTGGAAGTCGATGACGCCCGGGTTGGCGCCGAGGCCGGCGGTGGGCTCGAGCAGCATCAGGTTGCGCGAGTGAAAGTCGCGATGCACGAACACCTGGGGCTCGGCGAGGTTGACCGCGAGGATCTTCTCGAAGGTCTCGTCGAGTATGGCGGCCTCGGCCTCGCTCAGGCTGATGCCCTTGTGGCGAGCCACATACCACTCGGGGAAGAGCTGCATCTCGCGCAGGAGCAGGCTGCGGTCGTATACCGGCAGCACGCCGGGGCGGCTGGCGCACTGGATCGCTGCAAGTGCACCGAGTGCGTCGGCGTAGAGATGGGCTGCGCGCGGGCAGTCCGGCGCCTCGCCCGCCGAGCGCTGCAGCGCGGCCAGGTAGGTGGTGGAGCCGAGGTCGGAGAGGAGCAGGAAGCCGCGCTCGAGATCCTGGGCGAGCACCTCGGGCACATGGGCGCCCGCGCTGCGGAACAACTCGGCAACGTGCAGCCAGGGGCGCACGTCTTCCTGGGCGGGCGGGGCGTCCATGACGATGCGCGTGGGCCCGCCGTCGGCAAAGCGGGCGCGGAAGTAGCGGCGGAAGCTGGCGTCGGCCGAGGCGGGCTCGAGTTCGAAGTCACGTCCGGGCTGGGCGTCGGCAAGCCAGGTCCTTAGCTGTTCTAGACGTTGCAAGCGGGTTCTCCGTGGGGGTTCGTGTACAATCCATGAGTTTATCAATACGCTGGTTCGGGTGGGCTGCCGCACATTGCGAACGACGGGAAGGCTTGGGCTTGATGGCTCCGAATACGCGCATTCGTCTGATTCCACTGTTGTTGCTCGGCATGTCCGGAGCAACCTTCGCCCAAGGGCTACCGCCGCTTCTGGTCTCGCCCGACCTTCTGCGTCCAGCGCCCGCTCGTGTGGTGGCGCCCGTACCTGCTACGGATACGCAGCGGCCTGCTCCGGTCGAGGCTCGCCCACAGGCTCCGAGTCCGGCTGCAGGCCAGGCAAGTGCAACGGTGCCGCAGGTGACGGTGGAAGAACGTAGCCTGCCTGCCGCCGTGCCGCAGACGCAAGCCGTCGCGCCCGAGCAGGCCGAGACCCCGCGCGCGCGCCAGGCTCAGCCCGCGGATGCACCCGCCGCTGCCACGGTGCCGCTGGGCGCGGTGGCGAAGCTGCCTGCCGGAACGACCGCGGTCAGCGCGCTGCGCATCCTGGGAGCGCGTGGCATCGAACTGGTCGCCGAGGGCGAGGCCGAACTGCAGCGCGACGATGTGTTGCTCACGGCAGATCGTGTCACGTACCGCGAGCCGACCGACGAGGTGCTGGCCGAGGGTAACGTGGTGATGCTGCGTGGTCAGGATCGTATCGAGGGGCCCCGTGCGACCCTGGTCGTCGGCGACCAGGTGGGCAGTTTCGAATCGCCGCGTTACGTGCTGTCGCGCGAGCAGGGGCCGCGTGAGGCGGGTGGCGAGGCGCGCCCGGTGGCCGGCAGTGGTGCCGCCGACCTGCTGCGTCTGGAGGGCGAGAACCAGTACAGGCTCGAGAACGCCACGTGGACGACCTGCCGCGCCAATGACCCCGACTGGTACATCAAGGCGCGCGACCTGCAACTCGACTATGACCGCGAGGTGGGCACTGCTCGTGGTGGGTCGGTGGTGTTCATGGACGTGCCCTTGTTCTGGATGCCGTGGGCCGAGTTTCCGCTCAATGGCCAACGCCAGTCCGGCCTGCTGCCGCCGACCTTCGGGTCGTCCAACAAGACCGGTGTCGACTTCACGCAGCCCTACTATTTCAACTTGGCGCCCAACTACGACGCCACGCTCGCGCCCCGCATCATGAGCCGGCGCGGCCTGCAGCTGGGCGGCGAGTTCCGCTACCTGGGCGAGGACTACCAGGGTACGAGCCGGGTCGAGTGGATGCCCAAGGATAACGTCACCGGCGAGGAGCGCCGTCTGGGTGCGCTGCAGCACCAGCACCGCATTGCGCCCAACCTGTATGGCACGGTGGACCTCAATGCGGTATCCGACGACAGTTATTTCGAGGATCTGTCCTCCCGCATCGGTGTTGCGTCCCGGGTCAACCTGCTGCGCGAGGGGCGTCTGATCTATACCGGCGGCTGGTGGACGGCATCGGCGCTGGCGCAGAGCTACCAGACGCTCAGCCCCGATCCTGAATCGAGGAACAGGTCGCCGTATCGCCGCCTGCCGCAACTGCGCCTCGATGCCGCACGCGCAGACCTTCCCGGCGGCGTGAGCGCGGTACTCAATACCGAGTACGTGCATTTCGCGCACGAGGATGCACGGCGTGACCGCGACGAGGCGAGGCGCTTCACCGCCTATCCCCAGGTCTCGCTGCCCATGACGGGAGCCGCCTGGTTCGTGACGCCAAAGGCTGGCCTGCACTACACCAGCTACGACATCGACCGCTCGCCAGCGGATGCTGGCATGAAGACCTCGGTGACCCGCTCGCTGCCCATCGTTTCGGTCGATTCCGGCCTCTTCTTCGAGCGTGACACGAACCTGTTCGGCGGTGATTACCTGCAGACGCTCGAGCCACGGCTCTATTACCTGCGCGTGCCCAGCCGCAAGCAGGACGAGATCCCGCTGTTCGACACCAGCCGCTTCGACGTCGGCTTCGCGCAGCTGTTCTCCGAGAACCGCTTCTCCGGCAGCGACCGCATCGGCGACGCCAACGACCTGACCGCCGCGGTAAGCACGCGCCTGATCGAGTCCGATACCGGCATCGAGCGCCTGCGGGCGGTGGTCGGCCAGCGCTACTACTTCTCCGATCAGAAGGTGTCGCTGAACTCGGGCGACACCCTGCGTCCCTCGGGGCAGGGGGCCGAACTGCTTGCGGGCATCGGCGGGCGTGTCACGCGCACGGTCTCGGTCGATTCCTATGTGCAGTACAACACCGACAGCGGGCGCAGCGAACGCATCAATGCCAGCGTCCGTTACCAGCCGGATTTCGCCAAGGTGCTCAACCTGAGCTACCGCTATGCGCCCAGCCTGCGCATTGCCGACAGCATCGTCGGCCTCGAGGACGTCGACGTCTCCGGCCAGTGGCCGCTTGGGCGGGGCTGGTATGGCGTGGGCCGGGTGACGCATTCGCTCAAGGACAACCGCGTGACCGAAGCCATCGGCGGGCTGGAATACAACGGCGGCTGCTGGGCATTCCGGATTGCGATGCACCGCTTCGCGATCGACGAGAGCGACGTGACCAAGGCCGTCTTCCTGCAGCTCGAGCTCAACGACCTTGCCAGCATCGGCTCGAATCCGGTCAGCCTGATCAAGCGCAGCGTGCCCGGCTATGGCAAGATCAACGACTCTTCGGCGGACCGCGTCTTCGGCGTCGATTGAGCGCCGCAGCCCCTGCCAGTACATGCGAACCCCATTGCAAATGACCATGAATCGCCTAATTTCCCGCACCCGTAGCGCCCTCGTCGTCACCCTCGCCGCGGCTGGCCTGGCCTTGCCGGCCCATGCGCAGACGCGTGCGGTCGAGGTCGATCGCATCATCGCGGTCGTCAATAACGAGGTCATCACCGCCTTGCAGCTACGCGCCCGCGTGGAACAGGCCGAGCGCCAGCTGCGCCGCCAGGGCGTCGAGCTGCCGCCCATGGAAGTCCTCGAGCGCCAGCTGCTCGAGCGCCTGATCGTCGAGCGTGCGCAGGTGCAGCTGGCCGAAGAGACCGCGCTGCGGGTGGACGACACCACGCTCGAACGCGCGATCGAGCGCATCGCCGGCAACAACAACATGTCGATGGAACAGTTGCGTGCGGCGCTCGACGCCGACGGTGTCGCCTGGGGCCGTTTCCGCGACGAGATCCGCACCGAGATCCTGCTCACCCGCCTGCGCGAACGCGAGGTCGATAGCCGCATCGTGGTCACCGACGCCGAGATCGACAATTTCATCGCCAACAACCCGGACGCCTTCTCGGGTCAGGAGTTCGCCGTCGCCCACATTCTGCTGCGTACGCCGGAAGGCGCCTCGCCACAGCAGGTGGAGGTGGTGCGTGCCCGTGCCGAGCAGGCGCTTGTACGCCTGCGCTCGGGCGAGGATTTCGGCCGTGTGGCGGCCGAGATGTCGGACTCGCCCGATGGCCTGTCGGGGGGCGAGCTCGGCTGGCGCCCGCTGGACCGCCTGCCGGCGCTGTTCGCCGATGCGGTTCGCGGCATGAGCCCGGGCGAGACCTCGCCAGTGCTGCGCAGCGCGGCGGGGCTTCACATCGTCCGCCTGGTCGATCGGCGCGGCGGTGGCATCGATACCGCACAACAGCTTGAACAGACGCGCGCACGCCATATCCTGGTGCGCACCTCCGAGGTGCTCGATGACGCCGAGGCCGAGGCTCGCCTGCTCGCGTTGCGCGAGCGCGTGGTCAATGGTGCCGACTTCGGTGATCTGGCCAAGGCCAACTCGGCCGATCTTTCCGCCGCCAGCGGTGGCGACCTGGGCTGGCTGAACCCGGGCGACACCGTGCCCGAGTTCGAGCGTGCGATGAATGCGCTGCAGCCGGGCGAGGTGAGCGCACCGGTGCGCTCGCCCTTCGGCTGGCACTTGATCCAGGTCGTGGAGCGCCGCGTGCAGGACGTCACCGACGAGCGCAAGCGCAATGCAGCACGCATGGCCTTGCGCGAGCGCAAGGCCGAGGAAGGCTACGAGGACTGGCTGCGCCAGTTGCGCGACAGTACCTACGTCGAGCTTCGCCTGGAGCGCGAGTGACACTGGCACACTCCGCGCCCCTGATCGCCGTCACCAGCGGCGAGCCGGCCGGCGTCGGGCCCGAGCTGTGCGCACGACTGGCCGAGCGGTCGTGGTCGGCGCGCCTCGTGGTGCTTGGCGACATCGAACTCATCCGTGAGCGGGCCGCGATGGCAGGGGTCCGGGTCGTGCTGCGCCCCTTCCGTGCCGACGAGGCGGCAGTGGCCGGCACGCTCGATGTACTGCACCTGCCGCTTGCCCGTCCCGCGCGCGCCGGCGCCCTCGACCCGGCCAATGCGGCTCATGTGCTGGCGCTGCTCGACCGCGCGATTGCCGGCTGCGTGCAGGGCGAGTTCGCCGCCATGGTCACCGCCCCGGTGCATAAAGGCGTGATCTGCGAGGGGCTGGGTGCGCACGACTCCCTGCCGTTCAGTGGCCACACCGAATACCTCGCCGAGCATACCGGCACGCCGCGTGTGGTGATGATGCTGGTCGGTGGTGGCCTGCGCGTCGCGCTCGCAACCACCCACCTGCCGCTGGCCGCAGTGCCGGCGGCGATTACCCCCGACCTGCTCGAGCAGACGCTGCGCATCGTGCACAGCGACCTCGTCCGTCACTTTGGCATCGCCAGCCCGCGCGTCCTGGTTGCTGGGCTCAACCCGCACGCGGGTGAGGGTGGGCACATGGGGCGCGAAGAGATCGAGGTCATCGAGCCGGTGCTGGCCCGCCTGCGCGGCGAGGGCATGCACCTGGTCGGCCCCTTGCCGGCAGACACCTTGTTCGTGCCGCACACGCTCGAGCGTGGCGATGCGGTGCTGGCGATGTACCACGACCAAGGCCTGCCTGTGCTCAAGCACGCCAGCTTCGGCGGCGGCGTCAATGTGACCCTGGGACTGCCGATCATCCGCACTTCGGTGGACCATGGCACTGCACTCGACCTGGCCGGCAGTGGCCGCGCCGACGCGGGCAGCCTTTTTGCCGCCGTTGAACTCGCGACTGCCATGGTGGCGGCGCGCGCGGCTGCCTGACCCGCGCCACGCGCCGGGCCGCAAGAGAAGAGACATGCACGACCACGAGACCGACGGCCACCGTGCCCGCAAGCGTTTCGGCCAGAATTTCCTGTCCGACCCCAACATCATCCGCAAGATCATCGACGGCATCCGCCCGCAGGCCGGCGACCTGATGGTCGAGATCGGCCCCGGACTGGGCGCGATGACTGCACCGCTGATCGAGCGTCTGGGCCATCTGCACGTGGTCGAGATCGACCGCGACCTCATCGCCCGCCTGCATGAGCGCTACACACCTGCGCAGATCACGGTGCACGAGGGTGATGCGCTCAAGTTCGACTTCGGTAGCCTGTGTGCCGGGCTTGCCGCAGATGCGGGGCCCGCGCTGCGCATCGTCGGTAACCTGCCGTACAACATTTCGACGCCCATCCTGTTCCACCTCGCCGGCTTTGCCGATCGCGTCAGGGACATGACCTTCATGCTGCAGAAGGAGGTGGTGATGCGCATGGTGGCCGAGCCGGGCACCGAGGAGTACGGCCGGCTTTCGGTAATGCTGCAGTACCGCTTCCGCATGGGACGCTTGTTCGACGTGCCGCCAGGCGCGTTCCGGCCGGCGCCGAAGGTGATGTCGAGCATCGTGCGCATGGCGCCGCTGCCTGTCGATCAGCTCGGTGCACAGGACGAGGCGCTGCTCGGCCGCATCGTCACTGCGGCCTTCGGTCAGCGCCGCAAGACGCTCAAGAACACGCTGCGCGACTTCGTAGGCGACGCCGACTTCGAGGCCCTGGGCATCGATGGCAGCCTGCGCGGGGAGCGGCTGTCGGTGGCGCAGTTCGTCGCCATCGCCAATCACTGCAGCGCGAGGGGCTGAGACCGCAGCGCCGCCGCGCTGCGCCTGCGCAATGAAAAAAGCCGGGTTACCCCGGCTTTCTGATGTGTTGCGAAGTCGATTACTTCTTGCTGAGCGGGCAGGTGTTGAGGCCGATCAGCGTGTAGGCCGGGCACCAGCCCATCAGGCCGGTAGCCAGCGGCAGGATACCGATCCAGGCCCACACCGGCCCGCCGAACAGGGCCCAGGCGATCAGCGCGATGCCGACCAGGATGCGCAGGATCTTGTCGATGCCGCCAACGTTCGTCTTCATGAGGTTCTCCTTGCTGCAGATGGGTGAGTGGCGTCATTGGACCACGGGCGCATGACCCCGGTCTGTAACCGAGGTTACATAGCGCCCACTTCCATGCGACAGACCCACGTGGCCAAGGTGCCCGTATCCAGTCCGCATCACCCCGGCTTGGCGGAGCCGTCCGCTGCCAGCCTGCGCAGTCCCGTCGCGTCGAGTATCTCGATCTGCTCGCGCCCCAGGCGTACCAGGCCCTGTTCGGCGAGTCCCTTCAGCAAGCGGCTCACGATCTCGCGCACGCTGCCAAGTTCGTCGGCGAGGTGCTGATGCGTGGTGTGGATCGTGCGGCCCTTGCCGAGCAGCAGGGCGGCCAGGCGCTGGTCGAGCTTGCGGAAGGCGACCTCCTCGATCAGCTGCATGAGGTCGGCGATGCGCTCGGCGAAGAGGTGGAAGACGAAGTCGCGGAAGGCGCGCTCACCCAGCATGGCGTCGAACACCGGCTTGGGCAGCAGCATCAGCTCGGTGTCGGCCTCGGTGACACCGCGCGCGTTGTAGTCCTCGTGGCCGAGCAGGCAGGACGACGAGATGATGCAGGTCTCGCCCGGGCCAACGCGATAGAGCGGAAGCTCGCGCCCGTTGGGTGCGCACTTGCTTACCCGCACCGAGCCCTCGACCACGAAGGGGAAGCCCTCGCAGGCCTGGCGATCGTCGAACAGCATCGCCCCTGCAGGCACGCGCATCCATTGCGCGCTCCGCAGCAATTGCGCGCGCGCGGGCGCAGAGAGCTCGGCCAGGACCGGGTAGCGTGCGTCGAGCTGGGCGGCTGTGGTCGGGGATGGGCTGGTGCTCATCGGTTCAGGCCAGTTCCAGCACCACCGGCGCATGGTCCGAAGGCCGCTCCAGCCGGCGCGGCTCCTTGTCCACCGCGCAACTGCGGCAGGCCTCCCGCAGCGCGGGCGACACCAGCAGGTGGTCGATACGGAGGCCGAAATTGCGGCGGAAGGCCATCATCCGGTAGTCCCACCACGAGAATGCGCGCTCGGGCTGCTCGAAGAGGCGGAAGGCGTCGATCAGGCCAAGGTCCTGCAGCGCGCGGAAGGCGGCGCGCTCGGGCTCCGACACGTGGATCTCGTCCTTCCACTCCGGATGGGCGTCGCGGTCCTCGGGGGCGATGTTGAAGTCGCCCGCCAGCACCAGGCGCTCGTGCGTCTTCAGCTCCTCGCGCAACCATTCGGTCAGCGCGGCGAGCCAGCGCAGCTTGTACTCGAACTTGTCCGAACCCACCGCCTGGCCGTTGGGAAAGTAGCCGCATACCACGCGCACGCCGTTGATGGTGGCGGCGATGATGCGCTTCTGCTCGTCCTCGAAGCCGGGGATGTTGCGCACCACCGTCGTCTCGTCGATCGGCTGCGGGCTGAGGATGGCGACGCCGTTGTAGGTCTTCTGGCCGATGAAGACGGCGTGGTAGCCGGCGGCCTCCAGATCAGCGACCGGGAAGGCCTTGTCTTCGAGCTTGAGTTCCTGCAGGCACAGCGCGTCGGGCTTGTTTGCCGCCAGCCAGTCGAGGACATGCGGCAGGCGGACCTTCAGCGAATTGACATTCCAGGTGGCGATCTTCATGCAAGCCTTTTGGTATTGAACTGGGGAGTGCCAGAGGGTCGTCGGACCCGAGGGCGATGCCGAAGGGCGATGGGGAGAGACCTGGCTTCGAGCATCCTCGAAGCCATTTGCCTCAGGCGGAGAACACTTCCATCGGGACCTTGAAGCGCTCCGATAGGGCCTTGACCTGACGCAGGTTGAGCCCCCGTTTGCCTGCCAGGATCTCGGAAACGACCGACTGCGTGCCAACCTCGGGCAGGTCACTTTGGCGGATGCCGTGCTCGGCCATCAATTCGCGCAGCAGCTCGGACGGCGGCAACGCCGGCCAGGGATGGACGCGCGCTTCATACTCGCAGATCCGGTCGGCCACGATCGAGACTAGGCCGAAGATCGGGTGCGCCTCGTTTTCGCCGAACTGCTCGAAGGCTTCGTCGACGAAGGCCAGCAGCTCGGCGTAATGCGCTTCGTCGCGGATCGGTGCGGACAAGCCGAGGGCGTCGTTGATGGCGGCCCAGGGGGCGAGGACGTCCGTGACGCTCATTTCCAGTCTCCTTCGTCGTAGTCGGCGTGCGTGAGCACGGCCTTCACCCAGACCAACTGGGGCTCGAAGGCGATTGCCGCGATCAGGCGATACTTGTTACCGCCGATGTTGAACACATAGCGCCCGCCGACCTTGTCGACACCACGAAACGTGGCGCGCAAGGCTGCGAAGTGCGGGTAGTGGCCTTTCTCGATCAGCTGCCGAAAGGCTTGCAGGGGCGCCTCGGCATCGGGATGGCGTATAGAGAAGTCTCGCAGCGCCTTGTTCGAGATCAGTTTCATCAATGCAAGAGTATCGCAACTTGCTATTTATTGCAAGTTGCGATAGTGGTGCTTGCTCACCGGGTCGATATGCCTGAACCTCCGCTTCCGGCCTTCATGCCTGCGCCACCATCCCGCTGTGGCGCAGCAGCGCGTCGACCCTGGGCTCGCGACCGCGGAAGGCCTTGAAGGAGTCGAGCGCCGGTCGGCTGCCGCCGACGGCGAGGATCTCACGCCAGAAGCGTTCGCCGGTCTCGGGGTCGAGCAGACTGCCCTTGCCCGCGCCGGCTTCCTCGAAGGCCTCGAAGGCGTCGGCCGACAGTACCTCGGCCCACTTGTAGCTGTAGTAGCCGGCCGCGTAGCCGCCGGCGAAGATGTGCGAGAAGCTGTGCGGGAAGCGGTGCCAGGCGGGCGGGATCATCACTGCCACTTCGCGGCGTACTTCGTCGAGCAGGGCCATGACGCGCTCGATCGGGACGGGACCCGAGGAGGCATCCACCTCGCCGTGCAGGCGCAGGTCGAAAATCGAAAACTCGAGCTGGCGCACGGTCTGCATGCCGCTCTGGAAGTTCTTGGCGGCGATCATCTTGTCGTAGAGTGCGCGCGGCAGCGGCGCGCCGGTGTCGACGTGGGCGGTCATGCCCTGCAGTACGTCCCATTCCCAGCAGAAGTTCTCCATGAACTGGCTGGGCAGTTCGACCGCGTCCCATTCCACGCCGTGGATACCGGATACCGCCAGTTCGTCCACCTGGGTGAGCAGGTGGTGCAGGCCGTGGCCGCACTCGTGGAACAGGGTGAGCACGTCGTCGTGGGTGAAGGTGGCCGGTTTGCCGCCGACCGGGCCGGGGAAGTTGCACACCAGGTAGGCCACCGGCGTGTCGCTGCCCCAGGTGTTGCGGTGGCGGCTGCGCGCCGAATCCATCCATGCGCCGCCGCGCTTGGTGCTGCGCGCGTGCAGGTCGAGGTAGAAGTGCCCCACCAGCTCGCCTTCCTTCTCGATGCGGAAGAAGCGCACGTCCGGATCCCAGGTGGGCGCCTCGTCGGGCAGGATGTCGACGCGATACAGCGCGCGGATCACGCCGAACAGGCCGTCGAGCACCTTGGGCTCGGGGAAGTATTGCTTCACCTCCTGGTCGGAATAGGCGTAGCGCGCTTGGCGGAGTTTCTCGGAGGCGTAGGCCACGTCCCAGGGTTCGAGCGTATCGAGGCCGAGCTCGGCCCTGGCGAAGGCCTTGAGCTCTTCCAGGTCCTTCTCGGCAAAGGGCTTGGCCTTGGCGGCGAGGTCGCGCAGGAAGCCGAGCACCTGTTCCGGCGTGTCGGCCATCTTGGGAACCAGCGACACCTCGGCGAAGTTGCGATAGCCGAGCATGCGGGCCTCTTCATCGCGCAGCGCAAGGATGCGTCCGATCAGCGGGCCGTTGTCGAGCTCGGGCTTACCCAGCTCGGAAGCGCGGGTGGCGTAGGCGCGGTACATGCGCGCACGCAGTTCGCGGTCGTCGGCGTACTGCAGCACCGGCAGATAGGAGGGCATCTGCAGGGTGAACTTCCAGCCCGGCTTGCCCTCGGCCTCGGCTGCGGCGCGGGCGGCCTGGCGGGCATCGTCCGGGATCCCGGCAAGGCCTGCCTCGTCGCTGACCCACTCGGCGTGGGCGTTGGTGGCGTCGAGCAGGTTCTCGGAGAACTTGGCTGCGAGCTGGGACTGCTCTTCCTGGATTTCCTGGAAGCGGGGCTTCTGGTCATCGGGCAGTTCGGCGCCGGAGAGGCGGAAGTCGCGCAGCCCGTGCCCGAGGATGCGCTGGCGCACCGGCGACAGGGTGGCGAACTCGGGGCTGTCGTGCAGTGCCTTGTACTTCTCGAACAGCGCCAGGTTCTGACCGACCTCGGCGTAGAAGCGCGAGATCTCGGGCAACATCGCGTTATAGGCCTCGCGCCACTCGGGTACGTCGAACACGCTGTGCAGGTGGCCGACCACGCCCCAGGCGCGGCCGAGGCGCTCGCCGGCCTCGTCCATCGGGCTGACGAAGCCGTCCCAGGTGGGAGTGCCCGGCTCGGCGGTGAGGCGCTCGATCAGCGCGCGGTTCTCGTCGATCAGACTGCGGATGGCAGGCTCGACATGTTCGGGCTTGATGTCCTCGAAGCGCGGCATCGCGGAGAAATCGAGGAGAGGATTGGCTGCGGTGCTGTCGTTCTGCATGGGAATCGGGGGCAATCCAGGGTTGGTTGATGCGGACTATTGTGCCGTAAAAATTGCTGCGGGCGCCGCTATGGGCGCCCGCAGCAATCTCAATTGAACTGCTGTTGGTTGTCGTACTTACTTCTCGATCAGGTCGCGATACGCATGCCAGCTCGCGTGGCCCAGGAGCGGCAGCAGGATGACCATGCCGATCATCATGGTTGCAAAGCCCACCAGGACGAGCGCGACGATGATCGCTGCCCATAGCGCCATCGTGTCGAAGTTCACCTGAACTGCCCGCAGGCTGGTCATGGCTGCGGTTACGCTGTCGACGTCACGATCCATCAGCATCGGAATGGCGACGGCGGACAGCGCGAACACCACGGCCGCCAGCGTGCCGCCGATCACCATGTAGGCGAATACGAAGTACAGGTTCTCGCCCGACATGAAGACGCTGCTGAGAAAGCCCGAGACTTCGGCGAGGTCGCCCCGGAAGAACAGTGCGAAAAGTATCGCCGACAGGCGCTCCCAGGCGATGAGCGCGAGCGCGAGGAAGACCCCGAAGTAGGCGATGCTGTCAGCGTGTCCGCGCAGGCCCCTCATCGAGTCCATGAAGGAGGCCCGTTCGCCGCGCTCGTGCCGGCGTGAGACCTCGTAGAGACCTGCCGCCGCGATCGGACCGACCAGGAAGAAGCCTGAAATGGCCGCTGTAAACAGATAGGGCATGTCGGCGGCGAAGGAGAGTATCAAGTACCCCATCGCAGCGAGCACGACCCCGTAGGGCAGGCTTGCGCCGAGGTTGTCGCGCATATCTTCCCAGCCCAGCTTCAACCACTGCAGGGGGCGCGAACGGTCGATATGGCGAACGTGTGGCAGGTGGAAATGCTGCTCCAGCGAGTTTGACGAGTGGTCCATGGCTGTCTCCCTGTGGTGTGCTGCGAGGGGTGCGCTGTCGCTCCGGCGCCCACGAGGGCGTCTCGGGCGGCAGGCTGACTCTTAGAGTAGGACAGAATCGTCGAGTTCGCGAATACGAGTTGTTCCTGTTCCATCCCGGCAGCCGCCGTTCATAAGCGTGGGGCCCGTCCGCACACGCTTGCGGACGGGCCCCACGGGGCTGCTGCAATCGGGCTGGAACAGCGACCCGGCCCGCTGCGCTCAGGCCAGGGCGCAGCCGGTCAGGCGCTCGTAGGCCTCGCGGTACTTGCCTGCGGTGTGCTCAATGACCTCGGCCGGCAGCCGGGGGCCGGGCGCGGTCTTGTTCCAGTCGAGCGTTTCGAGGTAGTCGCGCACGTACTGCTTGTCGAAGGACGGTGGGCTGATGCCTTCGCGGTAGCTGTCGGCGGGCCAGAACCGCGACGAGTCTGGGGTGAGCGCTTCGTCGATCAGGTGCAGCGTGCCGGCGGCATCGATGCCGAACTCGAACTTGGTGTCAGCGATGATGATGCCGCGACTTGCAGCGTAGTCTGCTGCTTCGGAGTACAGCGCAATAGCTGCTGTGCGCGCTTCCTCGGCAAGTTGCGCACCGGTCTTGCCAGTGCCGGCGAGCGCGTCCTTCAGCATGGCGTCGCAGCGCGCCTGCGCCTGCTCGAAGGAGATGTTCTCGTCGTGCTCGCCCATGTCCGCCTTGGACGAGGGTGTGAAGATCGGTGCCGGCAGCTTCGCCGCCTGTTGCAGACCCGCCGGTAGCGCGATGCCGCAGATGGCGCCGCTGGCCTGGTAGTCTTTCCAGCCCGAGCCGATCACGTAGCCCCGCACCACCGCCTCGATCGGCAAGGGCTTGAGGCGCTTGACCACCAGTGCGCGTCCGCGCACCTGGTCGCGCTCGTCCGCCGCCACCACCGTCTCGGGGTCGATGCCGGTGAGCTGGTTGGGCAGGATGTGGCCGAGTCTGTCGAACCAGAAGTTGGCCAGCGCCACCAGCACGCGGCCCTTGTCCGGGATCGGGTCGGGAAGGATCACGTCGAAAGCAGACAGGCGGTCGCTGGTCACGATCAGCAGCTTGTCGGCATCGACGGCGTAGATGTCGCGCACCTTGCCGCGGCCGAGTAGCGGCAGGCTCTTGATGGAAGTCTCGAAAATGGGCGTCGCCACGGTGGGGCCTCGGGTTGCTGGCAAAGCCGGGATTATAGGGGAGGGGCGCTCACTTTCGGGACTGAGGAAGGTACAGTCATCGATGGGGTCCAGGCAGTGAGCAATGCTCTGTGCTGGAGTAGTTTGAGAACAGGAGATATGGCATGTCCTTGAGTATCGTCGACCTCAGAGCCTATGTTCCCGCCAAAGACTTCGAGGAGTCCAAACGCTTCTATCAAGCGCTCGGCTTTGCTATGTCGGACGGTTGGGGCGGTACCGCCGACTTCGAGTTGAATGGCCACTGCATTCGACTGCAGAATTACTATGTCAAGGACTGGGCGGACAACTGCATGTTCGTGATGGGCGTCATGGATGTCGAGGCATGGCATCGACGGGTAAACGAGATTGTGAATGGCGGCAGCTTTCCCAATGTTCGCTTCACACCACCGGAGGCCGTTGACGGTTCGCTCGTTCTCCACGTTTGGGATCCGTGCGGTGTCTTGCTCATCTTCGTGCAGTAGCGGGCGAACAGCACGCAGCGGCTGGCACTGCTCTACGCCGCTGATACCACGCCTCGATCAGCATGAGGCACGCTGCGCATGACGTCGGAAATCCTGAGGGTGCTAGCGCTTTGTGTCGTGCTCGCCGGCGTCGAGACGCTGCACGGAATTCTAAGGGCCGCAGTGCTTGTTCCGCGGGTGGGCAAGGGGCGAGCCTTGAAGGTAAGCATCGTGACGGGCACAGCCTTGGCGTTCGGTGTGTGTTACCTGCTTGTTCCCGGCATCGGAGTGAATGAGCCAGGGGCACTCCTTGCCATTGGGCTTGCCTTGGCATTGTTCATGGCCAGCTTCGATATCGTTCTGGCCAGGACGCTTCTCAAACGGCCATGGGCCAGGGTGTTCAGAGACTTCGATCCACGAACAGGAAACTACCTGTCATTTGGTCTGTTGCTTCTGGTCGTCATTCCGTATGCTGTAATGGCGTTGCGTTGAGGCCGCGGTCACATGTGCTGTGACCGTGCCAGGCGCGCAGGTGGCCGAGTGTTCCGCTGCAACAGTCTCTGGAGGGTAGGCGCATGAAAGGTCGTTGTCTTTGTGGCGCAGTGAACCTCATCTCGCCCGACGTGAAGGAAATTGGTGCCTGCCATTGCGGGTTCTGTCGGCGATGGGGTGGTGGGCCACTCCTGGCCGTTCATTGTGGGCCAGACGTGCAGTTTGAGGGGGCTCAGCATATCTCGGTGTTTTCGTCATCCGAGTGGGCAGAGCGAGGCTTCTGCAGTAGATGTGGAACACACCTCTATTACAAGCTCTTGTCCACTGGCGCCCACTTCGTCCCTGCTGGCGTGTTCGATTCCACCGATTTCGAGATCGTCACGCAGGTCTATATCGACAGGAAGCCGGGCTACTATGCGCTCGCGAACCAGACGCCCACATTGACCGAACGGCAGGTCATCGAGCGGTACAGCTCTCCCGATAGCCACTGAGGCGGGGGCTCCGGACCGGGGCGGTGCGAGCTGTTTGCAGCCGATACGGGTGCCTGACCCTTACTTGATGAAACTGCCATGAATATCAATCCTTCCGTGTTACCCCCCGAGTTGCCGTGTCCCGTCGATGATGGGGCGGCTGCGCATCTTGAAGGTGCATCTGCGCCAGATCTGGTGCTCGCCGCCACCGATGGTTCGACGGTCAATCTGAGCACCCTGCATGGTTCATGCGTCATCTACGTATATCCCCGGACCGGGCAGCCAGGTGTGCCTTTGCCGGATGGCTGGGATGCAATTCCTGGTGCGCGCGGCTGTACGCCGCAGTCCTGCAGCTTCCGTGACCACCATGGCGAGCTCGCCGCACTTGGGGCGCGTGTTTTCGGCCTGAGTGCCCAGAGCTCGGATTACCAGCGCGAAGCCCGCGACCGGCTGCGTCTGCCTTTTGAACTGCTGAGCGACAGTGCGCTTGCCTTGAAGACTGCGCTGCACCTGCCGACCTTCAACGCCGCAGGCATGGAGCTATACAAGCGCTTGACGCTGGTCGTCGAGGAGGGCGTCATCCGCAAGGTGTTCTATCCCGTGTTTCCGCCGGAAAGGAGCGCTGAGGATGTTCTTGAGTGGTTGCGCATGCACAGAGGACAAGGCTGACAGGATTGACGGGGACGTTCAGGGCGCCGGTGCTCTTCATCGAAGTGCCTTCTTGACGCGGATCGAGGGATATCATGCAGTTGCTTCGTGGCGTGCTTGTATTGTCGGCGGCCGGTATTGGCCTGTACTTGGTGTTGATGAAGTCGGGTGCCGACCCTCATGGCGCAGCAGTGGTCAGAGACCATGCCGCCGTGTTTGCAACGGCGATCGACACCGAGCTCGAACGCCTGGCTCCGGCTTGCATCACCATACCCGGCGCATTCCCGCGCTCGCCGATGTGGAACCATATCCCGTGCGACGCATGCAAGGGGCTGGAGCAGGCCGGGCTGCTGGCGTTCTCGGACGGGAAGTACCATCTGCTCGAGGCCGGCGAGCCTTACTACAGCCGTCGTGAATCGAGGTTCTGCTTTGGCGAGGTCAAGGTCCGCGAGATCGCCGAATCCCTGCCGGTTCATGCCATGGACGGCACCCGTTTCGTTTCCTTGAAGTATGTGCCGGAGATTCACTCGCCCGCGCCCTTCCTGTTCACCCCGGAAGCGCGGGCACTCGGGTTGCCCGAACCGCGGCCCGCCAAGGGCGGGGGGGCACCGTGGCTGGGTGCGGAACAGATCATCACGTTCGCGTTCTCTGACGATGGCGGCGTGATTTCCGTGTCGCCGTGGTCGGGTTACCGTTACGGCAAGTACGCGCGCGAGCGCGAGGCTGGCGCCTGGCACTGATCCGGGGGCAGACTGCCGCCTGCCGAATGCTTGCTATGCGTTCGGAATTGACGGGGGTATAATTCGGTGCTCGATCAGACGCTGTCCTGCAGTTGCAGGCTGGGTCCCCCGTGTTGAAACAATGCGTTGCCAGACGCGCTCCGAGTGCCCACCGCTGAATCATGAAGGCCTTTCTGTGCAGACTCATCGGTTTTGCGACGGACACGACGCCTGCTGTCAGGTCGCGAGAGAAGACGCCGGTGATCTACAAGTTCAAGCGCGACGTACTGTCGATCGTGGCCAAGTTGAACAATGGCGTCAGGGACCCCGATTGCGCCACGATCAAGCGCCAGACAATGTTCGTGCAGTCGCAGCTCTTCCACAGCATCTATCATGATCCGGCCGTACCCGAGGCAACGAAGAAGCTGTTGATGGAGTACCACCTCAAGAGTGTGCGGGCAACGATTGGCGACATGCGTGGGGGGCGTGTCCGTGAAGAGTTGCAGGAGCCGGGCAGTAGCAGGGTGCAGGGCGCTGCCTAGGCCGGACGGCGCGGGTGCGCCAGGGGGCAGCCCGTCAGCCGACTGTGTGACGCATTGCCGCGTAGGGGCGCGATTTGTCGTGGCCGTCCTTGAGAATGCGTGCGACCGTGATGCTTGATGGCGCTATTTTGCGCTGCAGCATCTAGAATCCGGTCCGTGCATTCATACTGGCGCTGGCAGTGCGCCCCGATATCGTGTCTCTTTCCGATCAAGCTCGAGTCATTCCGCGGCTTCACCTCGTCGGTACCCTGGTTGTTGTTGTCGTCCTGACGCTGGCCCTGGGCAGCATCTTTTCCTGGCAGCACATCGATGCGCATCGGGCCTCGATCGCGCGTCTGGAGCAGGTTGTCACCGCCAAGCTGGAAGCGCGCCTGGACGCCGAGATGGCCTCCGCGCTCGACTACCTGGAGTTCACCCGCTCGCGCACCGAAGAGACGCTGCGCAACGCCGTCATCGAGCCTGTGGAAGCGGCGCTCCAGATCGCAACCGCCATACATGCGCGTGAAGTGGGACGGCGACCCGATGACGATATTCAGCGTTTGATTGTCGAGGCGCTCAGGCCTGTGCGTTTCTTCGATGGGCGAGGATATTTCTTCATCGACGACATGAGCGGTCGCTTCATCCTGCTGCCCACCGCCCCGCAGTTCGAAGGGCGGCTGATGCCGGATAACCAGGACGACACTGGCCGCTACATCATGCGGGGCCTCATCGATGCAGCACGCCTGCCACCGGGACAGGGGTTCTTCCGCTACCGCTGGTACCGTCCTGACGACCCTCAGCGCATGGCCGACAAGCTTGCCTATGTCCGCCACTTCGAGCCTTACGACTGGCTGATCGGCACCGGCGATTACACCTACGAGTGGGAGATCCATCTGCAGAATGAGGCGCTGGCCCGACTGCGCGGCTTCCGCTTTGGTGAAAGTGGCTATGTCGGCCTGATCGATGCCGAAGGCCGCTCCCTGCTTTCGCCCTCCGAGCCCGAACTCGAAGGCAAGCATTTCAGCGAGCTTCCTGCCGAGCAGGGCGAGGCTTTGCGCACTCTGTATGCCAAGGCGCGCGAGGGTGGAGGGTTGGTGCGCTACTTGTGGCGCAATCCGGCGACCGGCGTGCTTGCGCCCAAGCTGGCCAGAGTGGAGACTGCCCAGCCTTGGGGCTGGATTCTCGTCGTTGCCGTGTTCGAGGACGAACTGCATGGCGCCCTGCTTGCCGAGCGCGAGTCGTTCGAACGCATGAGCGGTCCGCGAGGGCGCGGCCTGATGATCGCGCTGGGGCTTGCGCTGGGCGTCGCCCTGGTTGCGTCCTGGCTGTTCTCGCGCTGGTCCGGACGTCTCTTCATGCGCTATCACGACGAGAACCGTGCCCAGCGTGCGGCCCTGAGGGCGCAGGCGGAGCGCTTGCGTGAGAGTGAGGACAAGCTCGCGACGATCCTCGACAGTGTCGAGGCCTACATCTATATCAAGGGCGCGGACTATCGCTACAGCTATGCGAACCGCCTGGTATGCGACTTGTTCGATTGTCGTCAGGCAGACCTGGTCGGCAAGACCGACGCGGATTTCTTCGATGCGGCCACCGCTGCGAATCTGGCGCGCAATGACAGAAGAGTGATCGAGCACGGCGAGCGCGTGGCGGTCGAAGAGATCAACACCACCCGCAGCGGCACGGCCGAGCGCACCTTCATGTCAGTCAAGTTGCCGCTGCGCCGGGAGGATGGTTCGATCTACGCGTTGTGCGGCATATCCACGGACATCACCCAGCGCAAGGCCATGGAGGAGGAGATCCGCCATCTGGCCTTCTACGATGCGCTCACCGACCTTCCCAACCGCAGATTGCTGGTCGATCGCCTGCAGCAGCTGCTCGCGCAGGGCAGCCGCAACGCCCAGCATGGGGCGCTGCTGTTCATCGACCTTGACAACTTCAAGGCGCTCAACGACACCTTGGGGCATGACCAGGGCGATGTGCTGCTCGTGGAAGTGGCATGCCGGCTGCGGTCCTGCGTGCGCGAGGAGGACACCGTCGCCCGCATCGGCGGCGACGAGTTCGTGGTGATGCTGGGCGGGTTGGGCGTGCGCGAGGACGAGGCGGTCGCACATGCCCGAGCCGTCGGCGAGAAGATCCTGGACTGCCTCGGGAAACATTATGTGTTGCAGGGGCACGTCCATGTCAGCACGCCAAGCATCGGCATCAGAGTCTTTGCGGGCAAGGGATTGCAGGTGGACGAGCTGATCAGGCAGGCCGACCTCGCCATGTACGAGGCCAAGGCTGCCGGCCGCAACACGCTGCGCTTCTTCGCCCCCGAGCTGCCCCAACGCCCGCACTAGGCCGTGGGAAGGAGCAGGGCCGTGGCGGGCAGCTCAGGGATGGCCACTGCGCTCTTCCCGCGCCAGCAACTTGCGCATTCGCCGCAAGCCCATGTACACCAGCCCGGCGATGACCGGAATCGACGCCGCGGTGAGCACTTCCGGCGTGGCTGGCGCGATGAAGTCCTTGGCGCCCTTGGCGACGTAGTTGACCAGTTGCGAAGCGTAGTAGGTGATGGCCACCACCGACAGGCCTTCCACCGTCTCCTGCAGATGGAGCTGGATCTTGGCGCGGCGGTTCATCTGCGCGAGCAACTCCTGGTTCTGGCGTTCGAGCTCGATGTCGACCCGCGTACGCAGCAGTTGCGAGTTGCGTGCGACGCGGCCGGACAGATCCTCCTGGCGGCGGGCGATCGTCGCGCAGGTGGCGATGGCCGGGGCCAGCCGGCGTTCCATGAACTCGCGCATGGTGGGGAAGCCGTTCAGCCGTGACTCGCGCAGTTCGTCGATGCGTTGTTGCACCAGGCGGTAGTAGGCCGCTGCGGCGCCGAAGCGGAAGGTGGTGCGGGCCACCGAGCGTTCGACCTCTGCCGCCAGGCGGGTGAGGCGGCCTAGCATGATGCGGTCGTCGTCGGTGCTGCGGGCCTGGCCGAGGCCGTCCATGAGGTCTGCGAGCTCATCCTCTGCTCGAGAAAGCAGACGGCCAACCTCCTTGGCGATCGGAAAGGCGAGCAGGGCCATCACGCGATAGGTTTCGATCTCGACCAGGCGTTGCACCATGCGGCCGGCCTGGCGCGGGGTGAGGCCGTCGTCGAGCAGCACGAAGCGCGAAAAGCCGTCGTGGATGTGGAAGTCGGTGAACACCCAGCCGGCACAATCCGCCACGCGTGAGGCGACCAGGGTTTCGCCGCGCGGCGAGGCCTGCTCGAGCAGGCTGTCGGGGAGGACGTCGTCCGTGCTGCGGACCTCGATATGGGTGGCGGCGATGATCTGCCCCGGGATGTCCCGCCGCCACGCTGCAGGTACGGCCAGCAGTGCGTGCTCCTCGCTGCTGTCACCGGCCAGGATGGGGCGGAAGAAGGTGTAGCTGGAGAACTCGTTGTGTCGTTCCCACTTGAGGCGAAAACCGTCCATCTCGAGCAGGACGTGGCCGCTGTCGGTAACCGGGGAGTCGAGGCCGAACTGCTCGGCCAGCGCCGAGAGATGGGCTGCCTCGCGACTGGCGCTGCCTTCATGGTGAAGGACTGCCAGGTAGCTCACGTACTCGGGGGCTTCGAGCGGAACGGGCGGGCGGGCGTGTACCTCGTCGTTGAGCGGGCGGCGCAGGGGGTGCTGTTCGGGCAGGGACATGGAGGGGGAGGAGGCCGAGTGGGGATGGGAATGCGGATCTGTCGGCATTCTTGCCCACCGCTGCAGGCGATGACAAGCCGCTGCGGAGGGCGGCCCGCCCACCGCAGCCAGTGGGTGCCCGCTCAGCTGAGCTCCGGCTCATGCTCGAACTGCGGCACCGGTCCGATGCGACGGCTCGCCGTGCGGGCGCGGGTGCGCAATGCGGCGACGGCCGGCAGTTCGCTGCCTTCGAGAAACGCCAGGAAGGCGCCGCCACCGGTGGAGATGTAGTCGATCTGCTCGCCGACGTCGAAGCGTGCTATGGCCGCCAGCGTGTCGCCGCCGCCTGCGATGCTGTAGGCCGGGCTGGCGGCGATGGCTGAGGCGAGTGCCCGCGTGCCGGCCGCGAACGCGTCCATCTCGAACACGCCAACCGGGCCGTTCCATACGATGGTGCCGGCGCGGGCGAGCACGCCAGCGAGCGAATCCCGGCTCTGCGGCCCGATGTCGAGGATCATGGTGCCTGGTGGTACGTGCTCGGTGTCATGGTTACGGGCGTCGGCGTCGGGGGCGAAGCGGTCGGCGACCACCACGTCCTCGGGCAGCCAAACCACGCCGCCGTGTTCAGCCAGCCGGCGCTCGATGCGGCGGGCGGCGTCGAGCAGGTCGGGTTCGTGCAGGGAGGCGCCGACCTCGCAGCCGCGCGCGGCGAGGAAGGTGTTGGCGATGCCGCCGCCCAGTACGAGCACGTCCACCTTGGCAGCCAGACTCTCGAGGATGGTGAGCTTGGTCGACACCTTCGAGCCGGCGACGATCGCCGCGAGCGGGCGCGCGGGGTGGGCCAGCGCACGTCCCAGCGCATCGAGTTCGGCCGTCATCAACGGCCCGGCGCAGGCCACCGGCGCGGCGAGTGCCAGTGCGTGGAGGGTGCATTCCTTGCGGTGTGCGGTGCCGAAGGCGTCGTTGACGTAGACGTCGATGAAGCGGGCGATGCGGGCGGCGAGCCGTGGGTCATCGGCCTTCTCGCCGACATTGCCCCGGCAGTTCTCGAGCAGCACCAGCTCGCCCGCACGCACGCCGAAGCCGCCGTCGGTCCAGTCCTTGACCAGCGGCACGGGGTGTCCGAGCAGTGAGGATAATGCGCCAGCGACGGGTGCCAGCGAGTCGGCGGCTGCGAGCGCTCCTTCGACCGGGCGTCCGAGGTGCGAGGTGATCATGACCGCTGCACCGGCGTCCAGGCAGTGGCGGATGGCGGGCAGTGTGGCGCGGATGCGCGTGTCGTCCGCGAGGCTGCCGTCTGCATTGAAGGGAACATTCAAGTCGGCGCGGATGAAGACCCGCTTGCCGGCAAGGTCGAGGTCGGACAGACGCAGAAAGTTCATCGGAGGACTCCTTTCGATGGTGCGCGGGCACGCAGGCTGCGGATGCGAGCAGGGGCGTGGGCGGTGCGTTGTGGCCGGTGTTTCGTCGTCATTGCGCCAGCGCCTTGCGACGGCGGTCCATCAGGCGCCAGATGAAGGGGGTGAAGATCAGCTGCATGGCCAGCTCCATCTTTCCGCCCGGCACCACGATGGTGTTGGCACGGCTCATGAAGCTGTCGTTGATCATGTTGAGCAGGTAGGGAAAGTCGATGCCCTTGGGGTTGGCGAAGCGGATCACCACCATTGATTCGTCGGCGGTCGGGATCGAGCGCGCGATGAAGGGGTTGGAGGTATCCACCATCGGCACGCGCTGGAAGTTCACATGGGTGCGGGCGAACTGCGGGCAGATGTAATGAACGTAGTCGTGCATGCGGCGCAGGATGGTATCGGTGACGGCCTCGGTGGAGTAGCCGCGGGTGCTCTTGTCGCGGTGCAGCTTCTGGATCCACTCCAGGTTCACCACCGGCACCACGCCGATCAGCAGGTCGACGAAGCGGGCCACGTCCACCTGCTCGTGCTGGACGGCGCCGTGCAGGCCCTCGTAGAACAGCAGGTCGGTGCCGGTGGGCAGCTCTTCCCAAGGGGTGAAAGTGCCCGGCGGCTGCTGGTAGTGCTCGGCCTCTTCCAGGCTGTGCAGGTACTTGCGGCGCCTGCCGCCGCCGGATTCGGCGTAGCTGCGAAAGAGGTTCTCGAGTTCGCCGAAGAGGTTGGCCTCGGGGCCGAAGTG
Organism: Thauera sp. 27; assembly: GCF_000310125.2. Taxonomy (NCBI): domain Bacteria; kingdom Pseudomonadati; phylum Pseudomonadota; class Betaproteobacteria; order Rhodocyclales; family Zoogloeaceae; genus Thauera; species Thauera sp. 27. The sequence goes on along the minus strand of NZ_AMXB01000013.1, from coordinate 103,191 downwards.
GCTGAGCTGGCAGCCCGTGCTGCCCTCGCGGGCGGCGAGCTTCTCGCGCATCGTCTTGCGGTCGTAGGCGTGGAAGCTGTCGCCTTCGATGACGGCGGCGGCGACGCCTTCGCGGCGGAACACCTCCTCGAAGGTGCGCTGCACGGTGCTGGTGCCGGCACCGGAGGAGCCAGTGATGGCGACGATCGGGTGGCGTTCGGACATGATGTCTCCCCTCGGCCCCTATTGGGCGAATTCGGTGTCACGGAACAGGGAGCGGGCGTGGAACAGTGGCGGCTCGTCCTGCACGCTGCCGATCACCGGTTCGTGGTGGTAGCGTTCGATGCGCTCGACTTCTTCCCGCGACCCGAAGACGAAGCCGATGCGCTGGTGCAGGCTTTCGGGCCGGACCTCTAGCGTCGGGCGCACGCCGGTGCTGGCGCGGCCGCCGGCCTGCTCGATGAGGAAGCCGATCGGGTTGCATTCGTAGAGCAGGCGCAGCCGGCCGGGCCTGGCCGGGTCCTTGCGGTCGCGCGGGTAGAGGAAGACGCCGCCGCGCATCAGGATGCGGTGGGTCTCGGCCACCATCGAGGCGATCCAGCGCATGTTGAAGTCGACGCCGCGCGGGCCGCTGCGCCCGGCCAGGCACTCGTCGACGTAGCGCCTTACCGGCGGCTCCCAGAAGCGCGCGTTGGACGCATTGATGGCGAACTCGCGCGTGGTCTGGGGTACGCGGATGCCGGGGTGGGTGAGATAGAACTCGCCGATGATCGGGTCGAGGGTAAAGCCCGCGACCCCGTTGCCGACGCTGAGCACCAGCATCGTCGAGGGGCCGTAGATGGCGTAGCCGGCGGCGACCTGGCGGCTGCCGGGCTGCAGGAAGTCCGCGGCCGTGGCGTCCTCGCCGGGGGTGGGGGCGCGCAGGATCGAGAAGATGGAGCCGACGGCAACGTTGACGTCGATGTTGCTTGATCCGTCGAGCGGATCGAAGGCAAGCAGGTACTTGCCGCGCTGGTCGCTGGCGGGCAGCGGGATGGGGGCCTCGTTCTCTTCCGACACCATGCCGGCGAGGTCGCCGCCCCAGTGCGTGGCGCGCAGGAAGATCTCGTCGGCGAGCACGTCGAGCTTCTTCTGCTCCTCGCCCTGCACGTTGGCACTGCCGTGGCTGCCGAGTACGTCGGCGAGTGCGCCGTGGGCGACTGCGCGCGAGATGGCCTTGCATGCCTGGGCGATCTGCAGGATCAGAGCGTTGAATTCGCCGGTGGCCTCGGGGGTGCGGCGGCGGTGTTCGATCAGGTATTCGGTGAGCGTGCTGCGGTCGAGGTTGAACATGGACTGTCTCCCCCGGCGTGGTGCCGGAACGGTGCTTGTCGTTATGGGTGCGGCTCGCGTTCAGCCGGCCTCGGCCTGCTGGAAGTGACGGCTGGCGCGGACATCGGATTCGGTGATGGTGGTGAGCGCCTCGGCATCGACCGTGGCGCCGGATTCGAACAGGCGAAGGGCCTGGCGCAGGCGCATGCGGTCGAGTGCGTTGCGGATGCTGCGGGCGTTGGCAAAGTGCGACTGGCGGCGACGCAGGACGATGTATTCGTCGAAGGCGCTGAAGGCGGCCTCGTCGAAGCGGTAGTTCCAGCCGGCGAGCATGCGCTGGGCGATCTCGCCGAGTTCGCTGTCGCTGTAGTCCGGGAAGTCGATGTGGTGGGCGATGCGCGATTTCATGCCTGGGTTCGATTCGAAGAAGCGCTCCATGCGGTCGGCGTAGCCGGCGAGGATCACCACCAGGTCGTCGCGCTGGTTCTCCATCACCTGCAGCAGGATCTCGATTGCCTCCTGGCCGTAGTCCTTTTCGTTCTCCGGGCGGTAGAGGTAGTAGGCTTCGTCGATGAAGAGGACGCCGCCCATGGCGCGCTTCAACACCTCCTTGGTTTTTGGCGCGGTGTGGCCGATGTACTGGCCGACGAGGTCGTCGCGCGTCACCGCGACGACGTGGCCGCGGCGGCAGTAGCCGAGGCGATGCAGGATCTCGGCCATGCGCATGGCGACGGTGGTCTTGCCGGTGCCGGGGTTCCCGGTGAAGCTCATGTGCAGCGAGGGCTGTTCGGTGGCCAGCCCCAGGCGTTGGCGCACGCGGTCGACGAGCAGCAGGGCGGCGATCTCGCGCACGCGGCGCTTGACCGGGGCGAGGCCGACCAGGTCGCGCTCGAGGGACTCGAGCACCTCGCCGATACCGGCGTCCCGGAACTCGGCACCGAGGTCGATGCGGGCGGGGGCGGGGGCCTTCTCGGGGGCGTTCATGGACTCGTCTCCTGCTGTCGTCTGGGGTCAGGCGCTGTAGCGCGCGCCTTCCGGGTTGCGGCCGACGGCGTAACTCTCCATCGTGTAGCGCAGCTTGCGGCCCTGCGTTTCCTGGCGGATCACGCGGAAGCCGGGCTCGGCGGTGGGGCGCTGGACGATGAAGGACATGCGTACAGTCTCCCAGCCCTTGGTCGAGTCGAAGGCGTTGATGCGGATGTAGGTCTCGGGCTTGGCCTCGCGGCAGGCCTTGAGTTCGCCCATTACGCCGGCGGGGTCGCGCAGGTCGAACATCGGCAGGCCCCACATGTTCCAGTAGGTGTTGCGCGGGTGGGGGTCGTCGGTGAACTCGATCGCGACCGCCCAGTTCTGGTCGAGGCAGTAGTTGATCTGGGCCGCGATCTGGGTGTCGGTGAGGTCGGGCAGGAAGGAAAAGCAGCCTTGGGCGATGCGCATGATGGGTCTCCTCGGTTCCGGGATGGGGCTGAGCTTCAGGCCACGCTGGCGGTCGGCACGAAGTCCGACGTGTCGGTGCTGGTGTAGTTGAAGGTGATGTCACCCCAGGTATCGAGGGCGGCGCGCAGCGGTTGGCACCACCTGGCGGCGTCGGCGAGGATCTGTGGGCCTTCGTTGGCGATGTCGCGGCCTTCGTTGCGGGCGAGCACCATGGCCTCGAGCGCGACGCGGTTGGCGGTGGCGCCGGCCTGGATGCCCATCGGGTGGCCGATGGTGCCGCCGCCGAACTGCAGCACGACCTCGTCGCCAAACAGGTCGAGCAACTGGTGCATCTGGCCGGCGTGGATGCCGCCCGAGGCCACCGGCATCACGCGCTTGATACTGGCCCAGTCCTGGTCGAAGAACAGGCCGCGCGGCAGATCCTGCTTGGTCACCATGTCGCGGCAGACGTTGTAGAAGCCTTGCACCGTCATCGGGTCGCCTTCGAGCTTGCCGACCGCGGTGCCGGCGTGCATGTGATCGACGCCGGCCAGGCGCAGCCACTTGGCGATGACGCGGAAGGACACGCCGTGGTTCTTCTGCCTGGTGTAGGTGCCGTGGCCGGCGCGGTGCAGGTGCAGGATCATGTCGTTGTCGCGGCACCAGTTGCTCATCGACTGGATCGCGGTCCAGCCGACGATGAGGTCGATCATGACGATGCAGGAGCCGAGGTCGCGGGCGAACTCCGCGCGCTTATACATCTCCTCCATGGTGCCCGCGGTGATGTTGAGGTAGTGGCCCTTGGATTCGCCGGTCTGCGCCGCGGCCTGATTGACGCCTTCCATGCAGTACAGGAAGCGGTCGCGCCAGTGCATGAAGGGCTGCGAGTTGATGTTCTCGTCGTCCTTGGTGAAGTCCAGGCCACCGCGCAGGGCCTCATACACCACGCGGCCGTAGTTCTTGCCGGACAGGCCGAGCTTGGGCTTCATCGTCGCGCCCAGCAGCGGGCGGCCGTACTTCTCCAGGCGCTCGCGCTCGACCACGATGCCGGTGGGCGGGCCGCGGAAGGTCTTCACGTAGGCCACCGGCAGGCGCATGTCTTCCAGGCGTGCGGCCTTGAGCGGCTTGAAGCTGAACACGTTGCCGATGATCGACGCGGTGAGGTTGGCGATCGAGCCTTCCTCGAACAGGTCGAGATCGTAGGCGACCCAGCAGAAGTACTGGCCCTCCTGGCCGGGCACCGGCTCGATGCGGTAGGCCTTGGCGCGGTACTTGTCGCAGGCGGTGAGGCGGTCGGTCCACACCACGGTCCAGGTTGCGGTGGAGGATTCGCCGGCGACCGCAGCGGCCGCTTCGATTGGATCGACGCCTTCCTGCGGGGTGATGCGGAAGACCGCGAGCACGTCGGTGTCCTTGGGCTCGTAGTCCGGGTTCCAGTAACCCATCTGCGCATACTTCAGCACGCCGGCCTGGTAGCGCTTCTTGGGGTCGAGGATCTGTTGCGGGTTTTCTGCGGCGCCCATGTCGTGTCTCCTTCCGTTTGTGTGCTGCCAGGGGCTGTGAAGCGGTGACTTGCAAGCGGTGGTGACTGGACAATAGGGCGGTGCTTTAATAAGCTCAAATGAGGTTTTCTGGCTTATTGAGATAAGGTTTTCTGATGAAGCTCGCCCAGCGCCTTACCCTCAGGCAGCTCCGCGCCCTGGTGGCGGTGGCCGACAGCGCCAGCTTCACCCAGGCCGCACGCCTGCTGCACCTGACCCAGCCGGCGATCTCGATGCAGATCCGCGACGCGGAGGCGATCGTGGGCCAGGTGCTGGTCGATGGCCGGCGCGAGATCCACCTCACCCCGGCGGGCGAGATCGTGGCGCGGGCGGCGCGCCAGGCACTGCAGGCGCTAGAACTGGCCGAGGTCGAGCTGAAGGCGCGCATGGGCGTGGCGGCCGGCACGCTGGACGTGGTGGCGATCACGACTGCGGAGTACTTCGTGCCGCACCTGCTGGCCGAGTTCGGTCGTCGCCACCCGGACATCACCTTCCGCCTGGCGGTGGAGAACCGCGAGCGGGTGCGCACGCTGCTGCAGGAACAGCGCTGTGACGTGGCGATCATGGGACAGCCGCCGCGCGGCATCGACCTGCGCCGGATTCCCTTCGCTCCGCACCGGCTGTCCTTCGTGGCGCGCCCGGACCACCGCCTGGCCGGACGCAAGCGCATCCCGCCCGCGGCGCTGACCGACGAGCGCCTGCTGCTGCGCGAGCAGGGCTCGGGCACGCGCGACAACCTCGAGCGCTTCCTGCGCGCGCACGGCGTCAAGCCGCTGGCGGCGGACGAGCTCGGCAGCAACGAGACTCTGAAGCAGGCGGTGATGGCCGGCATGGGCATCGCCTTCCTGTCGCATCACACCTTTGCAATGGAGGTGGAAAGCGGGCGCCTGGTGCGGTTGGATGTAGCCGACACGCCGGTCATCCGCGAGTGGAACGTGGTCTCGCGCACCGACCGGCCAATGACGCCCGCGCTCGACGCGTTGCTGGAGTTCCTGCAGACCGAGGGGGCGGCGCGGATGCGGGCGATGGAGCGCTGAGGCCAGCGCAAAAAAGAAAACGCGCCACGTGGGCGCGTTTCGATCTGACTGGAAAGCCGCGTCGGCTCAGCGCACGATCTGCGTCAGCTCGCCTGCCTTGTAGCGCGCAGCCATCTTGTCGAGCGAGATCGCCTTGATCTTGCTGGCCATGCCGGCGCAGCCGAAGGCTTCGAAGCGGGCCTTGCACACCAGCTTGGCGGCTTCACGCGCGGGCTTGTTGAACTCGCGCGGGTCGAACTTGGAGGGATTCTCGACCAGGAACTTGCGCACTGCACCGGTCATCGCCAGGCGGATGTCAGTGTCGATGTTGATCTTGCGCACGCCGTACTTGATGCCCTGCACGATCTCCTCGACCGGCACGCCGTAGGTTTCCTTCATGTCGCCGCCGTACTGGCGGATGATCTCGAGCAGCTCCTGGGGCACCGAGCTCGAGCCGTGCATCACCAGGTGGGTGTTGGGAATGCGGGCATGGATGGCCTTGACGCGCTCGATGGCGAGGATGTCGCCGGTGGGCTTGCGGCTGAACTTGTAGGCGCCGTGGCTGGTGCCGATGGCGATGGCAAGTGCGTCGCAGTCGGTCTGCTTGACGAAGTCGGCGGCCTGGTCGGGGTCGGTCAGCATCTGGCTGTGGTCGAGCGTGCCCTCGGCGCCGACACCGTCTTCCTCGCCGGCCTGGCCGGTCTCGAGCGAGCCGAGGCAGCCGAGCTCGCCTTCGACGCTGACGCCGATGGCGTGCGAGAACTTCACCACTTCGCGGGTGACGGCGACGTTGTAGTCGTAGGAGGAAGGCGTCTTGCCGTCTTCCAGCAGCGAGCCGTCCATCATCACGCTGGAGAAGCCCGAGCGGATCGCGCCCATGCAGATCGCAGGGCTCTGGCCGTGGTCCTGGTGCATGACGATGGGGATGTTCGGGTAGGCTTCGACGGCGGCGTCGATGAGGTGGCGAAGGAAGGCTTCGCCGGCGTATTTACGCGCGCCGGCCGAGGCCTGCATGATCACCGGACTGTCGCATTCGGCAGCCGCTTCCATGATGGCCTGGACCTGTTCGAGGTTGTTCACGTTGAAGGCGGGCAGGCCGTAACTGTGTTCGGCCGCGTGGTCGAGCAGCTGGCGCATGGAAACGAGGGGCATGGGTTTCTCCGGGAGGGGGCGCCGGTGACCGGCGGTTCGGTGTTCGAAAGTCGTTATTTTATCCTGTCGCGCGGTGCATGCGTCATGCCGGCGCGACAGGTATGGGGCAGGCGGCCGGGCTTCAGAGGCGGTCGTCCAGGGTGCCCGGGCGGTGGTGTTCGCCCACGCGCACGATCTTGAGCGTGTTGGTGCCGCCCGAGGCACCGATCGGCTCGCCGATGGTGAGCACGATGAGGTCGCCGTAGTCGACTACGCCCTGCTCGAGCAGGACCTGTTCGGCCTCCCACAGCAGTACGTCGCGGTCCTGGTGGGTCTGGCTCATCAGCAACGGGTGCACTTCGCGGTACAGCGTCATCAGATTGCGCGCCGTCACCTCCGGGGTGAGGGCATAGATCGGCACGCCGGCATTGAGCCGGCTCATCCACAGTGCGGTCGACCCGGTCTGGGTGAGCGAGGCGATGGCCTTGACCTTGAGGTGGTAGGCGGTCCAGATCGCCGCCATCGCGATCGACTGGTCGATGCGCGAGAACACGCGGTTGAGCATCTCGCGGTCCAGTCCGATCTCGGACGACTTCTCGGCCTCCAGGCAGACCCGGCTCATCGCCTCGATGACTTCCACCGGGTACTTGCCGGCGGCGGTCTCGGCCGACAGCATCACCGCGTCGGTGCCGTCGAGCACCGCGTTGGCGACATCGGACACCTCGGCGCGCGTCGGCACCGGGCTGGTGATCATCGATTCCATCATCTGCGTGGCGGTGATGGTGAGCTTGTTGCGGTCTCGCGCGGCGCGGATCATCTTCTTCTGCAGGGCAGGCACGGCGGCGTCGCCGACCTCGACTGCGAGGTCGCCGCGCGCCACCATGATGCCGTCTGAGGCGCCTAGGATCTCCTCCAGGTTGGCGACGGCCTCGGTGCGCTCGATCTTGGCGATCAGCACCGCGCTGCTGCCGGCGGCGCGCAGCAGCTGGCGGGCCATGTACATGTCGGCCGCGCTCTTTGGGAAGGACACGGCGACAAAGTCCACGCCGATCTGCGCTGCGGTGCGGATGTCATCCATGTCCTTGGCGGTGAGCGCGGGGGCGGTGAGCCCGCCGCCCTGACGGTTGATGCCCTTGTTGTTCGACAGCTCGCCGCCCACCTTCACCGTGGTGTGGATCTCGTGGCCGAGCACGCGCTGCACGGTGAGCTTGAGGCGGCCGTCGTCGAGCAGCAGCACGTCGCCCGGCTTGACGTCCTTGGGCAGGTCCTTGTAGTCGAGTCCGACACGCTCGCCGCTGCCGAGCTCGCAGCGCGCGTCGAGAATGAAGGGTTGGTCCTTGGTGAGTGTGATCCGGCCGTCTGCGAACTTGCCGACGCGGATCTTGGGACCTTGCAGGTCGGCGAGAATGCCGACCGGGCGACCGGCGAGTGCCGAGGCCTCGCGGATTGCCTCGGCGCGCGCGACGTGGTCCTCGGCCTTGCCGTGGGAAAAGTTCATGCGCACCACATCGACGCCGGCCTGGACCATGCGTTGCAGGACGTGGGGGTCTGATGAGGCGGGGCCGAGGGTGGCGACGATCTTGGTGTGGCGGGACATGTAGGACTCCAGCGAGGCGGGGTACGTGATGGCTGGGGGGCGGCAGGCCTGAAAGCGCTTGTCAGCCGGCATTCTAGCGCCGCACGAGAAAAAGGCCGTCGCGTGGGACGGCCTTTCGATGGGTCAGGCTGTGGCCTGGGTCAGGCTGTGGCCTGGGTCAGGCTGCGAAGCGTTCTTCCAGCGCCGCGATCGCGGGCAGCGTCTTGCCCTCGAGGAATTCGAGGAAGGCGCCGCCGCCGGTGGAGATGTAGCCGACGTCCTGGGCGATGTCGAACTTGGCGATGGCCGCCAGGGTGTCGCCGCCGCCGGCGATCGAGAAGGCTTCGGAGTGGGCGATGGCCGAGGCCATCATCTTGGTGCCGCCGGCGAACTGCGGGTGCTCGAAGACGCCGACCGGGCCGTTCCAGACGATGGTGCCGGCGTGGGCGATGATGTCCGCCAGGCGCGCCGAACTCTTCGGGCCGAAGTCGAGGATGCGGTCGTGGGGGCCGACTTCGTCCACCGAGATGCGGTTGGCACGGGCGAGCGCCGAGACCTCGTCGGCCACGACCACGTCCACAGGCAGCGGCACTTCGGCGCCGCGTGCCTTCATGATGTCCATCACCTGCTGCGCCTCGCGCACCATCTCGGGTTCGGCGAGCGACTCGCCGATGCGCTTGCCGGCGGCGAGCAGGAAGGTGTTGGCGATACCGCCACCGACGATGAGCTGGTCGACCTTGTCGGCCAGCGTGCGCAGGATGGTGAGCTTGGTCGACACCTTGGCTCCGCCGACGATCGCCACCAGCGGGCGGGCCGGGTTGTGCAGCGCCTTGGACAGCGCGTCGATCTCGGCGCCCATCAGGATGCCCGCGCAGGCGACCGGGGCGAAGCGGGCGATGCCGTGGGTGGTGGCTTCGGCGCGGTGAGCGGTGCCAAAGGCGTCATTGACGTAGATGTCGCACAGCGCGGCCATCTTCCTGGCGAGCTCTTCGTTGTCCTTCTTCTCGCCCTTGTTGCAGCGGCAGTTCTCGAGCAGCACGACCTCGCCCGGCTTGACTTCGAAGCCGCCGTCGACCCAGCCCTGGATCAGCCGTACCGGCTTGTCGAGGAGCTGGCCCAGGCGCACGGCGACCGGCATCAGTGAGTCTTCGGCGCGCAGTTCGCCTTCGGTAGGGCGGCCGAGGTGGGAGGTGACCATCACTGCAGCGCCGTGCTCGAGGCAGTAGCGAATGGAGGGAATGGAGGCGCGGATGCGGGTGTCCTCGGTGATGTTGCCGGCTTCGTCCTGCGGCACGTTGAGGTCGGCACGGATGAACACCTTCTTGCCGCTGACGTCGAGTTCGGTGAGTTTCTTGACTTGCATGGTCGTATCAGGCTCGTGAAAACGCCCTGCAGGGCAGGGCGTTGGGGTTGTGCTATCGGTGGCCGGCTTACTTGGCGTTGTAGAAGGCGCGCGCGGCGTCGAGCATGCGGCAGGAGTAGCCCCACTCGTTGTCGTACCAGGCCAGCACCTTGACCAGCACCGAGCCGTCCTCGCCCTTGATGACGCGGGTCTGGGTGGCATCGAAGGTGGACGAGACGGTGGTGTGGTTGAAGTCCGACGACACCAGCGGCTCGTTGTTCACCGCCAGGATGCCCTTGAGCGGGCCGTTGGCGGCGGTGGTCATCAGTGCGTTGATCTCTTCCTTGGTGGTGGCGCGCTCGGCGGTGAAGGTGAGGTCGACCAGCGACACGTTGATGGTGGGCACGCGCAGCGCGAAGCCATCGACCTTGCCGACGAGCTGCGGCAGCACCAGGCCAACGGCCTTGGCGGCACCGGTCTTGGTCGGGATGATGTTGGCGGCGGCAGCGCGGGCGCGGCGCAGGTCCTTGTGGCGCACGTCCACGGTGACCTGGTCGTTGGTGTAGGCGTGGATGGTGGTCATCAGGCCCTGCTTGATGCCGACGCTGTCGGCCAGGATCTTGGCAACCGGGGCCAGGCAGTTGGTGGTGCACGAGGCGTTGGAGACGACGGTCATGTCGCCGCGCAGCACTTCTTCGTTCACGCCCATGACGATGGTGGTGTCCACGTCATCGCCGCCCGGGGCGGAAATCAGCACGCGCTTGGCACCCATGTCGAGCAGGGCCTGGGCCTTGGCCTTGGTGGTGTAGGCGCCGGTGCATTCGAGCAGCACGTCAACGCCGTGGCTGCCCCAGTTGACGCCCTTCGGGTCCTTGGTGGAGTAGAAGGGGATCTTCTTGCCATCGATGATGATGCAGTTCTCGCCTTCGGTCTCGACCGAGGTGGCGAAGCGGCCATGCGTGGTGTCGTACTTGAGCAGGTGGGCGTTGGTGGCCAGATCGCCTGAGGCGTTGATGGCGACCACTTCGAATTCGTTCTGCAGGCCCTGCTCGTAGATGGCGCGCAGCGTGCAGCGACCGATACGACCGAAACCGTTGATGGCGACCTTGATGCTCATCGATGCTTCTCCCTGGAATGAAGGTAAGAGTGGAAAACCGGGTGTATGTCCTTGTTGATGCGCTGCCGGCCCGCGCCGGTCCGTGCCTTGATGTGCAGCGGGAGCGGTCCGTTTCCGGAGCCGCTCCCGCGCCAGGCCTTCTTCAGAGCACCGCTTTCACTGCCTGCACGACCGCATCCGCGGTGATGCCGAAATACTTGAACAGCTCGCCGGCGGGTGCCGATTCGCCGAAGCGGTCGATACCGATGACACGACCTTCGAGGCCGACGTACTTGTACCAGCCGTCGGTGCTGCCGGCCTCGACCGCGACGCGCGGCAGGCCGGCGGGCAGCACGCTGGCCTTGTAGGCAGCATCCTGACGGTCGAAGACGTTGGTCGAGGGCATGGACACCACGCGCACCGCGACGCCTTGTTCGGCCAGGGCCTGCTGCGCAGCGATGGCGAGGGCGACTTCGGAGCCGGTGGCGAGGATCACCGCCTGCGGCTTGCCACCCTCAGCTTCCGACAGGACGTAGCCGCCCTTACGGATTGCGGCGACCTGTTCCGCCGTACGCGCCTGGAAGGGCAGGTTCTGGCGCGAGAAGCACATGCTGGTCGGGCCATCCTTGCGTTCGATCGCGCTCGCCCAGGCCACTGCCGCTTCGGTGGTGTCGCAGGGGCGCCATACGTCCATGTTGGGGATCAGGCGCAGGGTGGCGGTCTGCTCCACCGGCTGGTGGGTGGGGCCGTCCTCGCCGAGGCCGATCGAGTCGTGGGTGAACACGAAGATCTGGCGCACCTTCATCAGCGCGGCCATGCGCAAGGCGTTGCGCGCGTACTCGCTGAACATCAGGAAGGTGGCGGTGTAGGGGATCAGGCCGCCGTGCAGCGCGACGCCGTTGGCGATTGCCGCCATGCCGAACTCACGCACGCCGTAATACACGTAGTTGCCGCCGCTGGCCCTGCTGACACCCTTGGCGCCGGACCACAGCGTGAGGTTGGAGCCGGCGAGGTCGGCCGAGCCGCCGAGCAGTTCGGGCAGCTTGGGGGCGTAGGCTTCGATGCTGTTCTGGCTGGCCTTGCGGGTGGCGATGGTCTCGGCCTTGTCGACAACCTTGGCGAGTACCGCTGCGACGTGGCTGTCCCAGTCGGCGGGCAGCTCGCCGGCCATGCGGCGCTCGAACTCGGCGGCGAGTTCGGGGTGGGCGGTACGGTAGGCGGCAAAGCTGGCATTCCACTGCGCTTCGAGCGAGGCGCCCTTGGTGCGCGCGTCCCAGGCAGCGTAGACGTCGGCCGGGATGTGGAAGGGGGGATGGTTCCAGCCGATGTGGGCACGCGCGGCCTCGATCTCGGCGGCGCCGAGCGGGGCGCCGTGCACATCATGGCTGTCCTGCTTGTTGGGCGCGCCGGCGCCGATGATGGTCTTGCAACAGATCAGCGTGGGCTGGGCAGTGTTGGCCTTGGCCTGCTGGATGGCTGCTTCGATGGCGACCGGGTCGTGGCCCTGAACGTCGCGGATGACCTGCCAGCCGTAGGCTTCGAAGCGCTTCGGGGTATCGTCGGTGAACCAGCCCTCGACGTGGCCGTCGATGGAGATGTTGTTGTCGTCGTAGAAGGCGATGAGCTTGCCCAGGCCCCAGGTGCCGGCGAGCGAGCAGGCCTCGTGCGAAATGCCTTCCATCAGGCAGCCGTCGCCCAGGAATACATAGGTGTTGTGATTGACGACCTCGTGGCCAGGCCGATTGAACTCGGCGGCGAGGATCTTCTCGGCGAGTGCCATGCCGACGGCGTTGGTGATGCCCTGGCCGAGCGGGCCGGTGGTGGTCTCGACGCCGGGGGCGTAGCCGTATTCCGGGTGGCCCGGGGTCTTGCTGTGCAGCTGGCGGAAGCGCTTGAGCTCCTCGATCGGCAGATCGTAGCCGGTGAGGTGGAGCAGCGCGTAGATCAGCATCGAACCGTGGCCGTTCGAAAGCACGAAGCGGTCGCGGTCGGCCCACTTGGGGTTGGCCGGGTTGTGGCGCAGATGGTGGCGCCACAGCACCTCGGCGATCTCGGCCATGCCCATCGGCGCGCCCGGATGGCCGGAGTTGGCCTGTTGCACGGCATCCATCGCCAGCGCGCGGATGGCGCCGGTAAGCGGGTTGAAAACCGGGGGCTTGACGTTTCTGGACTGCGACATGGTTGCCTCGACGCCGCCGGGGCGGCTGGAAAAAACCAGAATTATCGCTGAAACCTCGGCATTTTTGGAAATTCAGGAACCACGGCCCCGCAATTGTGCGCGCTGGCGCCAACTGCGGGGGGATATGTCGAAGGAATGCTAGAGACGGAAGCGCCCCACCAGCTTGCCGAGGCGTTCGGCAGTCTGTCCGAGTTCGTCGATGGTGTTCGAGGCGTCCTGAATGGCTTCATCGGTGGTTTGCACCATGAGCGAGGCCTCCTCGATCGACTGTGCCAGCTGTGTGGCGGCGGCGCTTTGCTCCTGGGTGGCTTCGGCGATCTCCCTGACACGCCCTGCCGCCTGGTCCATCTGTGTCTCGATCGATCCGATCTCGCCGGCGACTTCGTGCGCTTTGACCATCCCCAGGTCGACGGCCTTGCGAGCCTGCTTCATGCCGTCGACCGCCGCCTGTGTTTCGTTGCGGATGGACTCGATGGTGGCACGAATCTCCAGCGTGGCTGAGCCGGTGCGTTCGGCCAGCTTGCGCACCTCGTCGGCGACCACGGCGAAGCCACGACCCTGTTCGCCTGCCCGGGCGGCCTCGATGGCCGCATTGAGCGCCAGCAGATTGGTCTGGTCGGCGATGTCGCGGATGACCTGGGCGACCCCGGCAATCTGCTCCGAGCGCTGCTCCAGCCCGCTGAGCGAGGCGGCAAGTCCTTCCATTGTGGAGCCAATGCCTTGCATCTGCTGTTCCATGGCGCCCACCGCCGCTGCGCTGCGACGCGACACTGCGCTTGTATGGAGCATGGTTTCGTCCGCTTCGCGGGCGTGTTCGGCGATATGTCCGATGGAGACGGTGACTTGCTCGACGGTGGCAGCGTTGCTGCTGGAGGTGCCTGCCAGGGTGCGCGAGCTGCTCGCGACCTGCTGGGTTGCCTGGGTGACTGTGCGCAGGCCGTGCTCCAGGGTCGTGCTCTGGTCGCGAACCTCGACGAACATGCGCTGCAGCGTGCTCAGGAAGGCGTTGACGCTGCCAGCGACACGCCCGAGTTCGTCGTTGCTGCGAATGTCCAGGCGACGGGTGAGGTCGCCCTCGCCACCTGCGAGCTCTTCCATCGCCCCTGCGAGTTGGTTGAGCGGGCGCGTCAGTGCGGTCAACAGGGTAAAGATGACGCCGGCAGTCAGCGCCAGGCTGAGCAGGCCGAGCATGATTGCGGTGCGCAGCAGTTGATCCGCCGATGCGGTGATGACCTGTTGGGGTACCGATACGATCGCTCCCCATGCGCGCTCGGCGCCCTTGATGTCGATGCGTTCGAGGAAGTGGCTGATGCCGGCGTCGTCCAGCCAACGGTACTCTTCCCCTCGGGCCAGGGCATTGAGCGCCGCAGCCGGCAGCGTGCTTGCCATCTTGCCGACCGCACTGCGGTCGGGGCCATAGACTATGGTCCCCGACTGGCTGAGGACGGTGACATGGCCTACGCCGAAAGGCTTGATGCCGCCAAGCCATTGACCCATCGCATCGAGTGCGATGTCCGCGCCGGCGATGCCGTGGAAGCGGCCCCCGACCATGATGGGGTGCACCAGCGAGGCGATGAGCATCTTGCGACCCCCCACCTCGTATTCGTACGGGTCGGATACAAACGCTTGGCCGGTGCGCTTGGGGGTCTGGTAATAGTCACCGGCGCCTGCCTGGTCGTAGTCGACCAGCGGCTCCACTGCGAGGCTGCCGTCGCCCCGGTTCCAGTAAGGCACCAGACGGCCGCTGGCATCGTGACCGGGGGTGTTGGCGAACTGTTCGTCATCACCGTCAAAGGCATCGGGTTCCCAGCCGGTGAACAGGCCAAGCAGGGCAGGATTGCCATCGAGCAGGCGGCGCAGGATGGCATTGACCGCATCGCGGTCGGTCGCGCCGTGGCTGTGCAGGCCTTCGAGCACATGGCGCAGGCCGAGTGCGGTGGTCATCGAATGGTCGAGGTGCTGCGATACGGTTTTGGCTGCGAGCTCGGCGGTGCGCTTGGCGCGAATGTCACCTTGCTCGAGCACGGCGTTGTAGCTCTGGTAGGACATCACGCCGATGGTGACGGTGAAACCTGTAGCCACCACTGCAAGCGTGGCGGTCAGCAGCTTTGCACGAAGGCTGGACAACATTCCGGGCATGGCTGGTCGATCCTTGTGAGTCGGGGTGGGGCAGCAGTCCCGCGGACGGCGCCGTTCATGCTGCTAACGGCGCGCCGGGGGCTGACTTGAGCGCTTTCATACCCACTGCCGGCGTCGTTCCATGAGCTTCCAGATCAGCGGCGTGAGGATCAGTTGCATGGCCAGGTCGAGCTTGCCGCCCGGAATCACGATGGTGTTGGCCCGGCTCATGAAGGCGTCGTGGATCATGCGCAGCAGGTAGGGGAAGTCGACGCCGCGCGGATCCTTGAAGCGGATCACCACCATGGATTCGTCCTGGGTCGGCACGTCGCGGGCGATGAAGGGGTTGGAGGTGTCGACGACCGGCACGCGCTGGAAGTTGATGTGGGTGCGGGCGAACTGCGGCACGATGTAATGCACGTAGTCGTACATGCGGCGCAGGATGGTGTCCTGCACGGCCTCGGCGGTGTAGCCGCGCAGCTTGGTGTCGCGGTGCAGCTTCTGGATCCACTCCAGGTTGATCGTGGGCACGACGCCGATCAACAGGTCGACATGGCGCGCCACATCGGAACTGTCGGTGACGACTGCCCCATGCAGGCCCTCGTAGAACAGGCAGTCGGTGCCGACCGGCAGGTCTTCCCATTCGGTGAAGGTACCCATCGGCAGGTTCCAGCGCATCGACTGCGCCTCGTTGTGTATGTAGTAGCGGCGGCGACCGGTGGCGGCATCGCCGTATGAGCGGAACAGGCTCTCGAGGTCGGCAAGCAGGTTGGCTTCCGGGCCGAAGTGGCTGATGCCGCGCTGGCCTGCGCGTTCGGCGTCCTCGATGAGGGTTTTCATCTCGGCACGGGTGTAGCGGTGGAAGCTGTCGCCCTCGACGATTGCGGGGTTCACGTTCTCGCGATGGAAGATCGCCTCGAAGGTGTGCTTGACCGTGGTGGTGCCCGCGCCCGAAGAGCCGGTGACCGCGATGATGGGGTGCTTCATGGACATGGGGGTTCTCCGCCTACGGCCGACGGCTGTGGGGTGTTGCGGGCTTGGATGTATTCGCGGGTGCGTGCAGAGGAGCGGGGGCGCTCAGGAGCGTCCCTTCACCCACGCCGACCACTCGGTGAATAGCGAGGGCGTGACCGCTGCGATCACGCCGCGCTTGATGGCTGGACCGGCCATGAGCTCACCGCCGTCGAGCGCTTCGGCCTGGCCGCCGGCCTCGGCGAGGATGAGACGGCCAGCGGCGTAGTCCCACAGCATCTGTCCGCCGTGCAGATAGACATCGAGCCGGCCGGCGGCGACAAAGCACCATTCGAGTGCGCTGGAGCCGAAGTTGCGCTGCGAGTAGTAGGGCGGGCGCACCGCGAGTTCGTCGCCCAGGTGGTGGCTGATGCGCTTGAAGTCCACGCCGGCGACGGCGTCGCGCAGGCTGACGGCGCCGCTGCGCAGCGGCAGCTCGGCGCCGTTGAGGAAGGCGCCCGCACCGCGGGCGGCGTAGAAGGATTCGTCGGTGATCGGGTTGTACACGACACCGATCACCGGCTGGTGGTCGATCAGGTAGGCGATCGACACTGCGAACAGCGGGATGCCGTTGGCGAAGTTGGTGGTGCCGTCGATCGGGTCGATGCACCACAGGCCGCGAGCGCCCTCGTTCCACAGGTGGGCCTGCTCGGCCGCGGTCATTTCCTCACCGAGCACCGCGCCGGGCAGCAGCTTCGGCAGCTCCTCGCTGAAGCGGCGCTGGGACTCGACGTCGGCCTCGGTGAAGAGCGAGCCGTCCTCCTTGCGGTTGCGCGCGGACTTGAGATAACGGGGCAGGATTTCCTCGCGTGCCACCTCGCGCACCATCGATTCGAGGGCGCGGGCGCGGGACAGGCGTATGGCTGCAGTGGGCATGCGGAACTCCTTGCGCTCGGGGGAGCGATGCTCGGGCCTATAATTTTACGATGATTTCACGATTCCACTTTGATGGTCGCCTCCCGGACGGTGGCGAGGTCGCCCTGCCGGAGGCGCTGGCACACCACGCGGTGCGTGTTCTGCGGCTGCCGGACGGGGCTGGTCTGGTGCTTTTCGACGGCCATGGCGGCGAGGTCGAGGCCGAGCTGGTGGTGCGCGGCAAGGCCGCGTTCGCGCGTCTCGGGGCGCGGCGCGACATCGAGCGCGAGTCGCCGCTGCAGGTGGTGCTGGTGCAGGCCCTGGCCACGGGCGACAAGATGGACTGGGTGGTGCAGAAGGCGGTCGAGCTCGGCGTTGCCGCTGTCCAGCCGGTGCAGGCTGAGCGCTCGGTGTTGCGCCTGGCCGGCGAGCGCGCGGACAAGCGGCTGGTGCATTGGCAGCAGGTCGCGGTGTCGGCCTGCGAGCAGTGCGGTCGCAACCGCATTCCCCAGCTGCGGCCGATGCAGCCGGTGCTGCAATGGCTCGCCGCGAACAGGGCGGCGACCAACTTCGTGCTGGCCCCGGGTGGGCGGGTGGGGCTTGCGCAAGAGCCGCCGCCCGCTGGGCCGGTTCACCTGCTTGTCGGTCCCGAGGGGGGGTGGAGCGAGAGCGAACTGGCAGCTTTCGATGCTGCTGGCTGCCGGCGCATCGTGCTCGGCCCCCGCGTACTGCGCACCGAGACCGCAGGTCTGGCGGCGCTGGCGGTGCTGCAGGCGCGCTGGGGCGACTACTGAACGGATCGGCAGGTCCGCATAGCGCCCGCGGCGCGACAACGAAGATCGAAGGGGGAGGGGAATGTTCGAATCCGCAGAGCTTGGCCACAGCACCGACAAGGACACCTACCGCCAGGCGGTGCCGGCATTGCGTGCAGAGCTGCTCGATGCGCAGCTGGACCTGCTCGAACTCAGGCAGTTCGCCGTCGTCGTCCTCGTCAATGGCGTCGACAAGGCCGGCAAGGGTGAGACGGTGAACCTGCTCAACGAGTGGATGGATCCGCGCCACATCCAGACCTGGGCGTTTGACGCGCCGAGCGCGGAGGAGTCGGAGCGACCCTACATGTGGCGCTTCTGGCGGGCGCTGCCGCCGCGCGGAAAGATCGCCGTCATGTTCGGCAACTGGTATACCCAGCCCATCTTCGAGCGCGTCGACCGGACCTCGAAGAAGGCCGAGCTCGACAAGCGCCTCGACGACATCCGCCGTTTCGAGTCGATGCTCGCGCAAGAGGGCGTGCTGTTGATCAAGTTCTGGTTCCATCTGCCGCGGGACGCACAGAAGGCGCGCCTGAAGGCGCTCGAGAAGGATCCGCGCACGCGCTGGCGGGTGACCGAGCGCGACTGGCGCTACTACAACCTCTACGAACGCTACCGGGAGGTGGCGGGGCATGTGTTGCGGACGACGAGCACGGCTGCGGCGCCCTGGCTGATCGTGGATGGCTCGGACGCCAACTACCGAGCCCTGTTCGTCGGCCGCACGCTGTTGTCGGCGCTGCGCCGCCGGCTCGATGCCGCATCCCAGCACTGGACGCCCCGGCTGTCGGTCGCGCCGCTGCCGCCGCGCGTCGATGGGCTCAATGTGCTCGACGCGCTCGTGCGCCAGGACATGAGACGCAAGGACTACGACGACCAGCTCGAGCGCCTGCAGGGGCGACTTGCCCTGCTGTCGCGCTCGCCGGCGTTTCGCACGCGCGCGCTGGTGCTGGTGTTCGAAGGCATGGATGCGGCGGGCAAGGGCGGCGCGATCCGCCGCGTGGTCGGCGCGCTCGATGCGCGCCAGTACCGCGTCATCCCGGTCGCGGCGCCGACCGACGAGGAAAGCGCCCAGCCCTACTTGTGGCGCTTCTGGCGCCACCTGCCGCGGCGCGGCAAGGTGGTCGTATTCGACCGCTCCTGGTATGGCCGTGTGCTGGTCGAGCGCGTCGAGGGCTTCTGTTCCGAGGCCGACTGGATGCGTGCCTACGCCGAGATCAACGACTTCGAGGACGAACTGGCGAGTGCCGGCGCGGTTGTCGTCAAGTTCTGGCTTGCGATCAGCAAGGACGAGCAACTCGCCCGCTTCAAGGAGCGTGAATCCGAGCCGCACAAGCACTTCAAGATCACCGAGGAGGACTGGCGCAACCGCGACAAGTGGGACGAGTACAGCCGTGCGGTGTGCGACATGGTCGATCGCACCAGTACCGAGTACGCGCCGTGGACCCTGGTCGAGGCTGACGACAAGCATTTCGCCCGCATCAAGGTGCTGCGCACGATCTGCGAACGCCTCGAGGCAGCACTCGGCTGAGGCTGCGGCGCGGGAGCGCTCACTTGCCGTGCAGCGCCTTGACCACCCGCCGCAGCGCGCTCTCCTCGGGGTGGGGCTGGACCAGGAAGCCGAGGCCGTGCATCAGGCGCAGCATCTTCGGGTTGTTGCCGAGCACGTCGCCGAAGATGCTGCGATAGCCCTTGGCGCGGGCGACTTCGATGAGCGCCCCCATGAGTCGGCGGCCGAGGCCGAAGCGCTGCCAGCCGTCGGCGACGACGAGGGCGAACTCGACCGACTCGCCATCGGCAGCGAGCGCATAGCGCGCGCTGCCGATCATCTGCTCGGTACCCGCGTCGTCGGGCGTCGTGGCGATCAGTGCCATCTCGCGGTCGTAGTCGATCTGCGTGAAGCGCGCGATCATCGCCGGGCTGAGTTCGTCCAGCTCCTCCATGAAGCGCATGTAGCGGGTCTCGGCGCTCAGGCCGTTGAAGAAGGCCAGCAGCAGCCCGGCGTCTTCCGGGCGTATCGGGCGGGTGCGCACGGCGCGGCCGTCGCCGACCTTCCAGTCCTGGACGAGGTGCAGCGGATAGGGATGGATCGCCATGTGGGCATAGCGGTCGCTGCCGGCAGGCAGGCCCTGGTCGATGACGACGCGCGCGTCCGCCGCCACTGCACCCTCAGCGTCGATGATGAGCGGGCCGATCTCCAGTTCGCGCACCCAGGGCAATTCGCACACCAGGTCGGACACCGATACCAGCACCTGCTCGACGGCGGCGCGGTTGAGCGTGCCCGCAGGGCTGCGGGGGCCGCGCGGCGCAGTCGGCATGGCCGTGTCGATGAGGTCGCGCGCCAGCACCGGGTTGAGCGGCGGCAGCGCAAAGGTGCGTGGCGCCGAGGCGTCCTCTGGCCCGAGACTGATCACCGGGCCGAAGATGGCGTCGCGTACGACCTGGATGCTGAACTCGCGGGCGCGCGGCCGGTACAGGTAGGGCTCGATCGCTACGCCAGTGATGTGCGCCTCGGGGTGGCGCAGGCGGACCGCATCGACGATGTCGTGGTAGGCGCTCCACACCGATTCGGCGGTGTTGATGTTGAGGCGTACGCCGCCCGACTCCGACTTGCTGGCAAGCTCGGCAGCGTCGACCTTCATCGCCACCGGGAAGCCGACCTGCTCGGCGACGAACAGGGCCTGCGTGGCATCGTGGGCGACCGTGGTGGGCGTGACCGCGATGCCGTAGCTGCGTAGCAGGGCCTTGGACTCCATCGCCGACAGGGTGTGGCGGCGCTGGTTGAGCAAGGTTTCGATCAGCACGCGTGCCCCGCCGCTGCGACGGTAGGCCGCCGCGCCGCCGCCCGCGGTCTGCAGCAGCAGTGTCTGGCTGTGATGGAAGCGGGAGATGTCGTGGAGCAACTCGACCGCGGCCTCGGGGGCGCTGAATACGGGGATGCCGGCCTGTTCGAGCAGGCTGCGCGCCTCGGCCACCTGGCCGCCGCCCATCCAGCAGCAGCACAGCTTGAGCCGCAGCTGCGCCGAGAGGTCGATGATCTCCTGGGCGACTTCGACCGGCTCCACGAGGGCATGCGGCGACAGGATTACCAGCAGGTTGGTCACTGCGGCGTCCTCGGCGAGTGCCAGGATGGCGTCGCGATAGCGTTGCGGACTCGCGTCGCCGCCGAGGTCGAGCGGGTTGTGGCTGCGGCGCTCGCGTCCGCCCAGGCGCTCGAGTGCCGCGATGGTGGGCGAGCCGAGATTGACCAGGGTGGTGCCGAGGTCCTTGGCGCGGTCGGCGGCGAGGTCGGCCGGGCCGCTGCCGTTGGAGACGATGGCGAGGCTGTCCTCGCGCGGACGGAAGCCGCAGGAGAGCGCCTTGGTGGCGAAGAACAATTGGTCGAGATTGTTGACCCGCACCACCCCCGCACGGCGCATGGCCGCGTCGAAAACCACGTCGGCGAGTCCACCGTGTGCAGCTGCGGTCGTGTCGTTCTCGTCCGCGCCGTGACGGCCCGCCTTGAGCACGATGATCGGCTTGATGCGTGCCGCCGAGCGCAGTGCGCTCATGAAGTGGCGGGCATTACGGATGTGGTCGACGTAGAGCAGGATGTAGCGCGTCTGCGGGTCGTGGGTCAGGTATTCGAGGATCTCGCCGAAATCGATGTCCACGGTGCCGCCGAGCGAGATCACCGACGAGAAGCCCACGCCCTGTGTGGAGGCCCAGTCCAGCACGACCGAGCACAGTGCGCCCGACTGCGACACCAGGGCGATTTCGCCCGGCTTGACCGCGATGCGGGTGAGCGCGGCGTTGAGCCCGCTGCCCGGGCGGGCGATACCCAGGCTGCCGGGTCCGAGCAGGCGCAAGCCGCTTTCACGCGCGGTCTCGATGATGCGGCGCTCGAGTGTGCGCCCGGTGGCGCCGACGATGATGGCATTGCGCACACCGCTGCGCCCGCACTGGGCAGTGACGTTGTGCAGCATGCGCGCGGGCGTGGCAATGATGGCGAGGTCGACCGGGCGGCCGATGTCCTCGATCGAGCGATGGCAGGGGTGGTCCTGGATGCGCTCGTACTTCGGGTTCACCGCGTGCAGCGTGCCGCGGTAGCCGCCCTCGACCAGGTTGCGGAAGATGATGCGGCCGACCGAGCCGGGTGAGTCCGAAGCGCCGATGACGGCGATCGACGCCGGTTCGAAGGCGGTGCTCAGGGCGTGGTGGCTGGACATGGCGGTGGGCGCAGAGGTGGCTAGGGCTTAAGTGATACCAGATAAATTGATTTTCTTTGTTGATGTGTATCAGTAAGCATCCGCTGGCGCCTCGCCTCGAAAACGCCAACGGCCGTCGAGACGGCCGTTGCAAGGGTACGGATGCGGGCAGGGCAGTTGCCGCGATTGCCTTCAACCGCTCGCGGCTCGGCCCGCTCCCACGGCGCCAGCCGCGGGCCCGTGGCCGCCCCGCGCGCTCAGCGTTCGTCGAAGCTGATCTTGAGCCGCTTGGTCGTCGCCCGTGCCTGACAGCTGAGCACGAAGCCCTGTGCCACTTCGGCCGCCTCGAGGGTGAAGTTCTTGTCCATCACCACCTCGCCCTCCTGCACCTTGGCACGGCAGGTGCAGCACACGCCCGCCTTGCACGAGAACGGCAGGTCTAGGCCGGCGTTGAGCGCGGCGTCGAGCAGGTGGTCGTCCGGGCCGATGGCGATCTCGTGTTCCTTGCCGTCGAGCACCAAGGTCATGGTGATGTCCTTGGTTGCGGCGGCGGCGGCTTCGGCGCTGCTCGATGCGCCGACGGGCTGGGCGCCGGCGGGCAGGTTGACAGTGAAGCGCTCGGTGCGGATACGGTCTGCCGGCACGCCGGCCTCGACCAGAGCCGATTCGGTGGCCATGATCATCTCATCGGGGCCGCAGATGAAGACTTCGTCCATGCTGCCCACGGGGAGCAGGGCGCCGATGATGGCGCGCACCTTGTCACCGTCGATGCGGCCTTGCAGCAGGTCGACCTCCTGGGCCTGACGCGATAGCACATGGATCATCGTCAAGCGGTCACGGTAGCGGTCCTTGAGGTCCTGCAGCTCCTCGTTGAACATCACCGTGGACATGCGGCGGTTGCCGTAGATGAGCGTGAACTTGGCGTCCGGCTGCTCCTCGAGCGTGGTCGCGGCGATCGACAGGATCGGGGTGATGCCCGAGCCGGCGGCAAAGCCAACGCGGTGCAGTGCGCGCTTCTTCCTGACCACGAAGCGTCCATCGGGCGGCATGACCTGAAGGGTGTCGCCGGCCTTGATCGCACGCGTGGCCCAGTTCGAGAACAGGCCGCCCTCGACCGGGCGGATGCCGATCTCGAGTTCGCCATCGCGGGCGAGGCGGCTGCGTGGGCTGCTGATCGAGTAGTTGCGGCGTACGTCCTGGCCGTCGATGGTGGCGCGCAGGGTGAGGAACTGGCCCGGCTCGAAGGTGAAGCGTTCGCGCTCGGCAGGCGGGATATCGAACGTGATTGCCACCGCGCCGGCGGCCTCTGGGCTCACGCGCTTGACGGCGAGTTCTTGGAAACGGAGTGCTGACATGACGTTTGGGCTCCGGCTTTAATAGGGTTTGAAGTAGTCGAAGGGCTCCTGGCAGTCGAGGCACTTGTACAGTGCCTTGCACGCCGTCGACCCGTACTGGGAGGTGACCGTGGTGTGGATGGAGCCGCAGCGCGGGCAGGCCACCGGTTCGGCCTGCACGCGGCGCACGAAGTGCACCACGCTGACGTCGCCGCCGCTGCCGCAGGTGCGGTGGGGCGGGGCGATGCCGTAGGCGCGCAGCTTTTCCTTGGCCTCGTCGCTCATCCAGTCGGTAGTCCAGGCCGGCGCGAGCTGGGTGATCACCCGCGCTGCGATGCCGGCCTGGTCCAGGCTTGCGCGCACGTCGTCCTCGATCTGGCCCATGGCCGGGCAGCCGCTGTAGGTCGGCGTGATGACCACCTCGATGCCCGCGTCGGTCTCGCGCACCTCGCGCAGGATGCCCAGCTCGCGCAGGGTCACCACCGGGATCTCGGGATCGGTGAGGTGCTCGAGGGTGGCCCAGACTTTTTCGATCGTGCTGCTCATGGCTTGCCGCCTTACCAGGTTGCGCCGGGGTGGGCGCGCGCCAGGCCCTGCATCTCGCCCAGCAGGTAGCTCAGGTGCTCGGAGTGGCGGCCGTGCTTGCCCTCGGGGATGTAACCGCGCACCTCGGGTCGCTTCAGCGTGGCCTCGGCGAGGGTGTCGGCGACGATGGCGTCCCAGGCGGCACGCAGGGTGCGCACGTCGACTGCGGCACCGGAGGCGATGGCGGCGTCTTCCACTGCGCTCGGCGTCCAGAACTCCTCGGTGTAGCGGAACAGGTGGTCGAGCGCAGCCTGGGCACGGGCATGCGACTCTTCGGTGCCGTCGCCGAACTTCACCAGCCAGTCGGCGGCGTGGTGCAGGTGGTAGCGTGCCTCCTTGAGCGACTTGGCGGCGATGGCGGCGAGGTCGCTGTCGGGCGACTTCTGCAGCGCATCCCACACCAGCACCATCAGCGCGCTGTAGAGGAAGTTGCGCACGATGGTGGTGGCGTAGTCGCGGTCTGCGGCCGCGTAGCCGACCAGGGCACCGTGGTTGGGTAGCTCGACCAGCGTGTAGTTCAGGAAGTCCTTGTCATCGCGGAAGTAGGCCAGGGCGTCCTCGGTGGCGCCGTTGCCCATGCGCGCCGCGGCGAGCTGGTAGAGCAGGCGGGCCTGGCCGATGAGGTCGAGGCTGACGTTGGCGAGCGCGAGGTCCTCTTCCAGGATGGGGCCGTGGCCACACCATTCGGCGTCGCGCTGGCCGAGCACCACGGCGTTGTCGGCCAGGTGCAGCAAGTATTCGACGGGTGCCTTGCTCATCACATGTGCCCCACTTCTTCAGGAATTTCGTAGAAGGTCGGGTGGCGGTAGATCTTGTCCGCAGCCGGGTCGAAGAGCTCGCCCTTGTCGTCCGGGTTGCTGGCGGTGATCGCGGCCGAAGGCACGACCCAGATGCTCACGCCCTCCTGGCGGCGGGTGTAGACGTCGCGCGCCATGTGCAGGGCCTGGGCGGCGTCGGCTGCGTGCAGGCTGCCACAGTGCTTGTGCTCGAGACCCTGCTTGCTGCGGACGAAGACTTCCCAGAGCGGCCAATCCTTGAGTGCGGGGGTGTTCATGCTGCCTCCTTTTGTGCGCGTTCTTGTTGCTTGCGTGCATGGGCCATGGCCGCGTCGCGGACCCACTGGCCGTCCTTGTGTGCCTTGACGCGGGTGGCCAGGCGTTCCTTGTTGCAGGGGCCGTTGCCCTCGACGGTGTTCCAGAATTCCTGCCAGTCGATCTGGCCGTAGTCGTAGTGGCCGCGCGCCTCGTTCCACTTGAGGTCGGGGTCGGGCAGGGTGACGCCCAGCACCTTGGCCTGCGGCACGGTGGCGTCGATGAATTTCTGGCGCAGGTCGTCGTTGCTGATGCGCTTGATGCCCCAGCGCATGCCCTGTGCGCTGTGCGCACTGTCGGCGTCGGGCGGCCCGAACATGGCCAGGCACTTCCACCAGTAGCGGTTGACTGCGTCCTGCACCATCTCGCGCTGTGCCTCGGTGCCCTTCATCATCACCAGCAGGGCCTCGTAGCCCTGGCGCTGGTGGAAGGATTCCTCCTTGCACACGCGGATCATGGCGCGCGAGTAGGGGCCGTAGGAGCAGCGGCAGAGCGGGATCTGGTTCATGATCGCAGCGCCGTCGACCAGCCAGCCGATGACGCCCACGTCGGCCCAGTTCAGGGTCGGATAGTTGAAGATCGAGCTGTACTTGGCACGGCCCGAGAGCAGGCCGTCGATCATTTCGTCGCGGCTGGTGCCAAGCGTTTCGGCGGCGGAGTAAAGGTAGAGGCCGTGGCCGCCCTCGTCCTGCACCTTGGCGATCAGGATCGCCTTGCGCTTGAGGCTGGGCGCGCGCGAGATCCAGTTGCCCTCGGGCAGCATGCCGACGACCTCGCTGTGGGCATGCTGACTGATCTGGCGCACCAGGGTCTTGCGGTAGGCGTCCGGCATCCAGTCCTGCGGCTCGATGCGGCCGTCGGCGTCGATGCGGGCCTCGAACGCGGCTTCCTGCTCGCTCTGCCCTGCGACGACGGCGAGCTTCTTCCCGGACTCATCCGGTATGTCCATTGCCTGGGTGTACATGTGTTTCCTCCTAGCAAACACCGCGCCGGAGAATGCCGGTGCGGAACGCGGGACGTGTGGCCCGCCCTTTCCTCAGTGGTCCGCTGCGCTCCGGGCGCGGCGGGGGTTCATGCCATCCATGCGGGCTGGCGCTTCTCGAAGAAGGCTGCGAAGCCCTCGCGTGCCTCTGCGGTGGCGCGCTGGCGGGCAATGCGGGTCGCGGTTTCCTCGCCGACCTCGGGGTCGATCGGACGCCCGTTGATCGCCGCGATCAGCTGTTTGGCTGCGAGCTGGGCCTGCGGGCCGCAGGCCAGCAGGGCCTGGACCAGGCGGTCCACGGCAGCGTCGAGTTCATCCACGGCAACGACCTCGCTGACCAGTCCCATTGCTTTGGCCTCCGCTGCACCGAAGCGTTCGGCGCTCTGGAAGTAGCGCAGCGCGTGGCGCGGGCCGATGGCGCGCAGTACGTACGGGCTGATGACCGCGGGGATGATGCCGAACTTGACCTCGGAGGTCGCAAAGCTGGCGTCGGCCGCGGCAATCGCCATGTCGCAGGCCGCGGTCAGGCCGGTGCCGCCGCCAAGTGCGGCGCCCTGTACGCGGGCGATTGTCGGTTTCGACATGCTTGCCAGCGTATGCAGCATGGCGGCGAACTTGCGCGAATCGGCGAGGTTGTCGGCTTCGCTGCTGTCGGCGGCGCGGCGCATCCAGTTCAGGTCTGCACCCGCCGAGAAGTGCTTGCCACGGCCGGCGAGCACGACCACGCGCACGCCAGCGTCGGCGTCGAGCGCCGCGCAGGCAGCGGCGAGTTCGGCGATGAGCTGCTCGTCGAAGGCGTTGAATACCTCAGGGCGATCCATCCAGACGGTGGCGACGGCGCCGCAGCGTTCTATGGCGAGAGTGTCGTAGGTCATGGCCATGTCCTGTGCTTCAGACGCGCTCGATGATCATCGCGATCCCCTGGCCGACACCGATGCACATGGTGCACAGCGCGTAACGGCCATTGCGGCGCTTCAGCTCGTAGGCCGCGGTGGTGACCAGGCGCGCGCCGCTCATGCCGAGCGGGTGGCCCATGGCGATCGCGCCGCCGTTGGGGTTCACGCGCGCCTCGTCGTCGGCGAGGCCGAGGTCGCGGACCACGGCGAGCGCCTGTGCGGCGAAGGCTTCGTTGAGTTCGATGACATCCATCTGGTCGAGGGTGAGGCCGGCCTTGGCCAGCACCTTGCGCACCGCGGGCGCCGGGCCGAAGCCCATGATGCGCGGCGGCACGCCGGCAGTGGCCATGGCGACGACGCGCGCGCGGGGGGTGAGGCCGTGCGCCGCGGCGGCGGCTTCGGAGGCCAGCAGCACTGCGCACGCGCCATCATTGACGCCCGAGGCGTTGCCGGCGGTGACGCTGAGTTCGGGACCGTTGACGCCCTTGAGCTTGGCCAGCATCTCGAGCGTGGTGTCGGGGCGCGGATGCTCATCGGTGTCGAACACGATCGGTTCGCCCTTCTTGCGCGGGATCTCTACCGGTACCAGCTCGTCCGCGAAACGGCCGGCGGCGTGGGCGGCGGCCCAGCGCTGTTGCGAGCGCAGCGCGAAGGCGTCCTGGTCGGCGCGCGAGATGTCGAACTCGGCGGCGACATTGTCCGCGGTCTGCGGCATCGAGTGCGTGTCGTACAGCTTCTTCATCATCGGGTTGATGAAGCGCCAGCCGATGGTGGTGTCGTAGATCGCGGCCTGGCGCGAGAACGCGCTTTCGGCCTTGCCCATCACGAAGGGCGCGCGCGACATGCTCTCGACGCCGCCAGCGATCATCAGCGCGGTCTCGCCCGACTTGATCGAGCGCGCGGCCAGGCCGATGGCGTCCATGCCGGAGCCGCACAGGCGGTTGACCGTGGTGCCGGGGACCTCGATCGGCAGCCTGGCGAGCAGGCCGGACATGCGTGCGACGTTGCGGTTGTCCTCGCCGGCCTGGTTGGCGCAGCCGTAGATGATGTCCTCCACCGCAGCCCAGTCGACCTGCGGGTTACGGGTCATCAGGGCCTTGAGCGGCACGGCACCGAGATCGTCGGCGCGCACTGCTGCGAGCGTGCCGCCGTAGCGGCCGATCGGGGTGCGAATGGCGTCGCAGATGAAGGCTTGGGGCGTTGAGGCTTGTGTCATCGTGCGCTCCTCAGAGCTGCTTCGGGCGCTGGTCGATGACGCGGCGGGCCTTGCCGGTCAGCGTGCGCGGAATGGTATCGAACTCCATCACGCTCACCTTGGTGGTGATGCCGATGATGGTCTTGATGTGGGACTGCAGTTCGCGCGCGATCAGCTCGGTGTCGTTGCGGCTGAGCGCTCCCGACAACTCGCGCTGGACTTCGCAGCGCACCTCGACGTTGTCCATGTGACCGTCGCGGGTGAGCACGATCTGGTAATTGCCGGACAGGCGCTTGTCGCGCAGGATCTGCTCCTCGATCTGGGTCGGGAACACGTTCACACCGCGCACGATCAGCATGTCGTCCGAGCGCCCGGTGATCTTGCCGATACGGCGGAACGAACGTGCAGTCGGCGGCAGCAGGCGGGTGAGGTCGCGGGTGCGGTAGCGGATGACCGGGAAGGCTTCCTTGGTGAGCGAGGTGAACACGAGCTCGCCTTCCTCGCCGTCGGGCAGCACCTCGCCGGTGTCGGGGTCGATGATCTCGGGGTAGAAATGATCTTCCCAGATCACCGGGCCGTCCTTGGTCTCGATGCACTCGCAGGCTACGCCCGGCCCCATGACTTCGGTGAGGCCGTAGATGTCGATGGCGTCGATGCCGAGCTTGCGCTCGATCTCGGCGCGCATGCCTTCACCCCAGGGCTCGGCGCCGAAGATGCCGACCTTGAGCGAGATCTCCTCGGGCTTGATGTTGAGGCGCTCGAACTCCTCTGCGATCACCAGCGAGTACGACGGCGTGACCATGATTGCGTCGGGGCGGAAATCGACGATCTGTTGCACCTGTTTCTCGGTCTGCCCGCCCGACATCGGCACCACGGTGCAGCCCAGGCGCTCGATGCCGTAGTGGGCGCCGAGGCCGCCCGTGAACATGCCGTAGCCATAGGCGTTGTGCACCATGTCGCCGGCGCGCACGCCGGCGGCGCGCAGCGAACGGGCGACGACGTCGGCCCAGTTGTCGAGGTCGTTGCGGGTATAGCCGACCACCACCGACTTGCCGGTGGTACCGCTCGAGGCATGCAGGCGCAGTACCTTGTCGCGCGGCACGGCGAACAGGCCGAAGGGGTAGTTGTCGCGCAGGTCCGTCTTGGTCATGAACGGGAACCTGGCGAGGTCGGCGAGCGACTTGAGGTCGTCGGGGTGCACGCCCTTTTCTTGGCAGCGCATGCGGTAGGCTGCGACGTTGTCGTAGGTGTGGCGCACCGACCACTGCAGGCGCTGCAGTTGCAGGGCGGAGATCTCGTCACGGCTGGCGGTCTCGATCGGGTCGAGTTCGCCGGGCTGGGGGCGCTTCACGGTCATGATGTTGTCCTCTCCTCTCTGTTCTTCGGGGGCCGCTCAGGCCTGTTCTGCTGCCAGGCCGGCGATGACCTCGCCGGCGATGCGGTAGCTCTTGCCACGGAAAAGCGCGACCGTCCTGCCGCTGCTGTCGCGCACGGTGATGTCATAGACGCCGGTGCGTCCCGAGGCCGAGCGCTCGATGGCCTCGGCGGTGAGCGTGTCGCCTTCCTTGCCGGGGGCGACGAAGTCGATGTTGCAGCCCGAGGCCACGGTGTTGCGGTTGTAGGCGTTGCAGGCGTAGGCGAAGGCGGTGTCGGCAAGCGAGAAGATGAGGCCGCCGTGGCAGATGTGGTGGCCATTCACCATGTCGCCGCGCACCAGCATGCTGAGCGTGGCGGTGCCGGGGCCGACGGCCTCGATGCGGATGCCCAGCGCCTGGGCGGCGCGGTCGCGCGACCACATTGCAGCGGCCACGGCTTCGGCCAGGGCCTGCGGGTCCGTGGGGATGGTCTGGATATCAGTCATGGATCTTCTTTCCGGCAAGGACGCGCTGCTGGATCAGCGGCGAGACGCGGTAGCGGTCTTCGCCATAGAAGCGGGCGAGGTTGGCGAGCACCGTGCAGATGGCCGGGAGGCCGATGCGGTCGGCCCACTCGAGCGGGCCGCGCGGGTAGTTAACGCCGAGCTTCATTGCCGCATCGGCGGCCGCGGCATCGCATACGCCCTGATGCACGGCGTCGGCGGCTTCGTTGGCGAGCATGGCGACCGTGCGCATCACCGCCAGGCCCGGCGTATCACCGAGGCGGCAGACCTCGAAGCCGGCGGCCTGAAGCAGTCCGATAGCGGCGCCGACGGCTGGGGCGAAGCAGTTGATCGCGGCGCCGACGGCCAGGCGGGGAGCGCTGGCGTAGTCGAGTGCGAGGTCGATCAACACCACATTGTCGATGCCCGACTCGGCGGCGCGCTGGGTGGCCGTGCGGCCGTCAGTCACGAAGATCACTGCGCCGCCCACCTCGGCGATGCGGCCGTCTGCGGCCTCACCCCAGGTGTGGGCGATCTTGCGTTCGAACAGGCGATCGGCAAGCGCATGGGCCACGGCCGAGTGGCCATGCAGCACGATGTCGCCGGGTGCCTGCTGCGCCACGGCGACCTGCGCACCGGGACGCTCGGCGCCGTCGCGGTAATCATAGAAGCCGCGTCCCGACTTGCGCCCGTAGAAACCGGCGTCGACCAGCTCCTGCTGGATCAGGGAGGGGGTGAAGCGCGGATCGTTGTAGAACGCGTTCCATACCGAACGGGTCACGGCGAAGTTTACGTCGTGGCCGATCATGTCCATCAGTTCGAACGGCCCCATGCGGAAGCCGCCGGCGTCACGCATGATGGCATCCACCGTGGCACAGTCGCCACCGCCTTCATTGAGGACGCGCAGTGCCTCGGCGTAGTACGGCCGGGCGACACGGTTGACGATGAAACCCGGGGTCGAGCGTGCATGCACCGGCGTCTTGCCCCAAGCCGCAGCGGTGGCGAACAGGGTGTCGGCCACGGCGCGCTCGGTGGCAAGCCCGGAGACGATCTCGACCAGCTTCATCAGCGGCGCCGGGTTGAAGAAGTGCAGGCCGGCCAGGCGCTCGGGGCGCTGCAGTGCGGCGCCGATCGAGGTCACCGAGATGGAGGAGGTATTGGTGCCGAAGATGCAGTCGGCAGCGACGATCTCTTCCAGGTTGCGGTACAGCGTCTGCTTGGCTTCGAGGTTCTCGACGATAGCTTCGATGACCAGTGCGGCATCGGCGAGATCGCCGAGCTGCTCGACGGCGACCAGGCGCGCGCTTGCGGCCTGTGCGGCCTCGGCACTCATCTTCGCCTTGTCGGCAAGCTTGCCGAACTGGGCGCGGATGCCCTCGATTGCCTTGGCGGCGGCGCCCGGTCGGTTATCGAGCAGCTTGACCACGTGGCCGGCCGCAGCCGCGACCTGTGCGATGCCGGCACCCATGGCACCGGTACCGACCACGGCGACGATGGCCGAGGTGGGCAATGCGTGTGCGACGGGTTTGCAGGTCTGGGTGGCGTTCACGATCATTTCCCGGTGAACCTCGGCGCGCGCTTTTCAGTGAAGGCGGCGACGCCCTCGGCGTAGTCCGCGCTCCAGCCCAACTCGCGCATGAAGCCGCCTTCGAAGGAGAGCTGCTGTTCGAGGGTGTGGCCGGGGGCGGCGTGCATGGCCTGGCGGGTGCGCACCAGCGCCTTGGTGGGCATGGCGGCGAGCTGGGTGGCGAGCGCGTCGACCTTGGCGCCGAACTCGGCGTCGTCGTACGCGGCCCAGATCAGGCCCCAGTCGGCGGCTTTCTCCGCGGGCAGCTTGTCGGCGAGCAGGGCCAGGCCCATGGCGCGTGCCATGCCGACGCGCTGGGGCAGGAACCAGGTGCCGCCGGTGTCGGGGATGAGGCCGATCTTGCTGAACGCCTGCAGGAAGGACGCCGACTTCGTCGCCACCACCAGGTCGCAGGCCAGCGCCAGGCTGGCGCCGGCACCGGCGGCGATGCCATTGACGGCGGCGATGGTGGGTACGCGCAGGTTCTGCAGGCGCAGCACCAGCGGCTTGTAGTTCTTGTCGACGACGTCGCCGATGTCGGGCAGGCGGCCGTCGGGCTGCGTGGCCATGTCGGGGTCGGCGAGGTCCTGGCCGGCGCAGAAGGCCCGCCCGGCGCCGCTCAGCACCAGCACGCGCGTGGCATGGTCGGCGTGCACGCGGTCCAGTGCGTCACGCAGTTCGGCATGCATGTCGCCAGTGAAGCTGTTGAGCTTGTCAGGGCGGTTGAGTGTCAGGCGGGCGACGCCCGCCTCCACCGCGAACTGGATGTTCTGGTATTCCACGAGCGCCTCCTCAGACGTGATAGCGGCGCTGAACGACACGGAAGCGGTTGGCGACGAAGGCGGAGTCCGCGTACGAGGCGTTGGCAGCCGGGTTGCCACCTGTGCCGTGGTAGTCGGAGAAGGCGGCCGACTGGTTCACGAACACGCCGCCGGTGAGGTTGATCGACAACGCAACCTTGCCGCGCCAGGTGGCCTCGGTCATGGCGTCGATGACGGCCTGCTTGGTCGAGTACAGACCGACTGTGAGCGCACCATGGACGCTGACTACGCGCTCGGACAGCGCGATGCCGGCGGCGGTGTCGGCGACCTTGACAATGAAGCTGATCGGTCCGAAGCGCTCCTCCATGTAGGCCTTTTCGTCGGCGGCGTCGCAGGCGAGCAGCACCGGGGTGCGTACCTTGGCGTTCGGGAACTCCGGGTTGTCGAGCTTCTGCGAGGCGAGCACCACCTTGCCCAGTTCGCCGCTGTTGGCGATGTCGATGCGCTCTGCGGTGTCGGCCGACTGGATCGCGCCGAGCACCGCGTGAGCGACCTCGGGCTTGGACAGGAAACGCTCGACGGCGCGGGCGAGGTCGGCGCAGAACTCGTCGTAGCTCTTGTGGCCGTCTTCGGTCTCGATGCCGCCCGCGGGCACGAAGATCGCCTGCGAGGTGGTGCACATCTGGCCGGAGTAAAGCGACAGCGTGAAGGCCAGGTTGCCGAGCATTGCCTTGTAGCTGTCGGTGGAGTCGATGACGATGTTGTTCACGCCGGCGAGCTCGGCATAGACCTGGGCCTGGCGGCAGTTGTCGATCAGCCACTGGCCGAACACGTTGCTGCCGGTGAAGTCGACCGACTTGACCGCCGGGTGGGTGGCGAGCTTCTGGGTGACACTGCGCTGGGTGGCGACGCACAGGCTCACCAGATTGGGGTCGATGCCATTCTCGGCGAGCACGGCGCGGATGGTGCGTACGGTGATCGCTGCCGGCAGGATGGCGTTGCTGTGCGGCTTGACGATGACTGCATTGCCGGTGGCGAGTGCTGCAAACAGGCCCGGGTAGGTGTTCCAGGTCGGGAAGGTACCGCAACCGATCACCAGACCTACGCCGCGGCCGACGACCTGGAAGTGCTTCTTCATGACCAGGGGCGGGTTCTTGCCCTGCGGCTTTTCCCAGGTGGTCTCAGCGGGCACGAAGCTCTGTTCGCGCCAGGCATAGGTTACGGCCTCGAGCCCGCGGTCCTGGGCGTGCGGGCCGCCGGCCTGGAAAGCCATCATCCAGCCCTGGCCGGTGGTCATCATCACTGCGTGAGCGATCTCGAAGCTCTGTTTGTTGAGGCGGTCGAGGATCTCCAGGCAGATTCCGGTGCGGCCATCCGCTCCCACGGCCTGCCAGCCCTTCATGGCCTCGAGACCGGCAGAGATCAGTGCATCCGGGTCGCACACCGGGTAGCTGACGTCGAGCGCGATGCCGTAGGGCGAGGCTTCGCCTCCGTGCCAGCCGGTCTGGCCTGGCTGATCGAACTCGAAGCGCTTGCCCAGGTGCGCCTCGAAGGCACGCTTGCCGTCGTCGGCTGAGGTTT
Source organism: Thauera sp. 27 (assembly GCF_000310125.2). Classification (NCBI taxonomy): domain Bacteria; kingdom Pseudomonadati; phylum Pseudomonadota; class Betaproteobacteria; order Rhodocyclales; family Zoogloeaceae; genus Thauera; species Thauera sp. 27. The sequence continues at coordinate 69,777 of NZ_AMXB01000013.1, read as the reverse complement.
CGCCGTAGAGCTTCGGGCTCGGCATCTCCGGGAAGGGCGTCCAGTAGCCACGCGTCGCAATCGCGGACAGCGCGCCATCGAGGGTGTCACGGTGCTTGTCAAGAAGGGGGTGGCTCATTCGTCTCTCTCCGGGGGAGTGGTTCTGTGTTCAAACGATACAAATGTGATGCCAAATGGTCAATAGAAAGTATCGTTCTGATGTTGTTGAAAATGCTCGTATTACACTATTGGAAAGATGTTCCGTAAAACAAAATAACAATAAAAACATATAGATATGATTTATTTCGTCTGTACTTCAGGTCCTGTATATTTTCCATAGAAAGTTTTTATGATCTATGGTGGTTGTTGATGTGATACAAAAATGACAATAAAAAGTGTTTTCAGGAGTCGTTTTGTGGATTCTTTCAGATCGTCCGCTGCAGCGCCGAGAGCCTGCCCTCGGACCGGCTTCGATATGGTGGGTGGGGCGTGGCGCGAGTGATCGGCGGCGGTGCTGCGATGGCTTCGAAACGGGGGCTCGGCGTTGCCGAAGAGGTGCCTGAAGGGCGTCATCTGCCTGTACGCAAGCCACTGAATCCGCTAGACTTCCGCCCCCAAAATGCACGCTCTCCCGCCACTATCGTGTCCTCTCCCTCGCAGCAGATCCTCGACGATTTCCGTCGCAAAGACCGTGTGCATGCGGGCTCGCTCATCATCTCGGTGTTCGGCGATGCCGTGGTGCCGCGGGGAGGGCGCATCTGGCTGGGGAGCCTCATCCGCTTGCTCCAGCCTCTGGGTCTCAATGAGCGTCTCGTGCGGACGGCGGTGTTTCGTCTGGTGCGTGACGAGTGGCTGGCGAGTGCGCCTGCAGGGCGGCGGACCGACTACCTGCTCACGCCGTCGGCAGAGCAGCGCATGGATGAGGCGTCGCGGCTCATCTACGCAGCTGCGATGCCGCAATGGGACCGGCGTTGGCGGCTGATCGTCACTGTCGGCGAGTTTTCGTCCCGGGACCGTGATCGCCTGCGCAAGGCCTTGACGTGGCACGGCTTCGGGGCACTCAACAACGACTGCTTCGTGCATCCAAGCGTTGACTTGATCGCAACCTTTGACGCGCTCGTGGCCGAGGGCCTGGGCAGCCTGCTCGATCGGCTGAAGCCGCTGATCGCGGCGGACGCTGCGCTGGGCGCGGCGGCGACGGATGCGGCGATGGTGCATTCGGCCTGGGACCTGGCGCACCTTGCTGACTTGTATCGGGACTTCGTGGCGCGCTATCGGCCCGTGCTGGGGCAATTGCGCGAGGGCAGCTTCGAGACGAGCGATGAGACAGCCCTGCTGCTGCGCGTGCTGCTGATCCACGACTACCGTCGTCTGCTCCTGCGCGATCCGGTGCTGCCCGACGTCCTGCTGCCGTCCGACTGGCCGGGTCAGAAGGCCCGGCTGCTTTGCCGAGAGCTTTACCGCAGGCTTCTGAGCGCGTCGGAACGCCACCTCGATGCCTGCTTCCAGCTTGCCGACGGTTCGGTGCCCGAGGCGTCGCCGCGCCTGCATGAGCGTTTCCGGGACCCGGACCTGCTTTCCCTGCCGACCTGATGCAGTGCTTGCGCGGGGCTCAGCCCTCGCGCTTGCGGGTTTCGACGAGCGGGATCACGTCCGGCATCTCGATGCGCTTGCGGCCAGGTTCGACCGCGGCCAGCGGTGTCGTTTCGCATAGCGTTGCCAGGCAGCGCCGGGTCAGGTCCTGGTAGGTCGCGGTGCCCTGGCTCTTCCAGCGGATCTCGTCTTCACTGAGCGGGCGGACGACCTTTGCCGGCACGCCGGCGACGAGCACGCGTGCCGGGATCTCCGCACCCGCCTTGACGAAGGCCGAGGCGGCGACGATGGCTTCCTCGCCGATCACCACGTTGTCCATGATCACCGCGTTCATTCCGATCAGCGCATTGCGCCCGATGCGGCAGCCGTGCAGTACGGCGCCGTGACCGATGTGGCCGTCCTCTTCAACCACCGTGTCGGTGCCCGGGAAACCGTGCATGACGCAGGTGTCCTGCAGGTTTGCACCGCGTTCCAGGATGAGGCGGCCGAAGTCGCCGCGCAGGCTGGCACAGGGGCCGACATAGCAGCCCGGGCCGATGATCACGTCGCCGATAAGGATCGCCGAGGGGTGAACGTAGGCGGTCGGGTCGACCGCGGGCACGATGCCATCGATTGCATAGACTTTGAGTTCCGGCTTGATCACGCGCGCGCTCCTGAGGTTTGTGTTACATATAAATAAACGATTTCTCCAATAAGGAACAGTCCCGATGGGCAGCGCGAACGAAGAACTTGACGGCAAGCATGGGGTTCAGTCGCTCGAGGTGGGCATGAGCATTCTGCGCGCGATGGCGACGGGAAGGCGTTCGATGATGCTCAAGGAGATCGCCGAGGCAGCTGGCATGCCGCCGTCGAAGGCGCACCGCTATCTGGTCAGCCTCATCCGCAGCGGGCTGGTCGAGCAGGACCGGCTGACCTCGCGCTACGACCTGGGACCCTTTGCGCTCAACCTCGGCCTGGTGGCCCTCGATCGCATTGATCGCATCCGTCTGGGTCTGCTCGCGATCACTGATCTGCGTGACGAAACCAACGAGACCGTCGCCCTCACAGTGTGGAGCGATGCCGGTCCGGTGGTGGTGCGCTGGGAGCGTCCGCGCCGACCGATCACGGTGAACGTTGTCACCGGTACGCACCTGAGTCTGCTGCGCTCGGCGGGTGGGCGCGTGTTTGCGGCCTGGCTCCCCGAGCGCCAGACCGAAGCCCTGCTGCGTCGTGAACTGGAGACGGGCAGGGCGCCCGCGGGGGTTGCGAACCTTGAGGACGCGCGGGCGCTGCTGGCGCAGGTGCGCGAGTCCGGTGTCGTCGTCCTCAGTGGCGACTATTTTGCGCGCGGCGTCGAAGCTGCTGCGGCGCCGGTTTTCAACTTCAAGAACGAGATCACCATGGCGATCGCGCTCGTCGGTGTCGAAGGGTCGATGGATCTCTCCATGGATGGCGAGACGATTGCGGCGCTGCGTCGTACCGCGGCAGCGCTCTCGCGACGGCTTGGCGCCACGTTGGACTCGCTTGCGATGGACGCCGATATTCAATAGAGCGGCACGGCGCGGGCTTGGCACGACCGCGGCGAAGGTCGCGGATGAGAGTGCGGATGAGGCAGGAGGAGGCTCGATGGTGAGCGTCCTCCTGCCTTTTTCGTTGTTGGGGCTGAGGGGCGCAGGCAGGGTGTTCATGCGATACAAAATAATGTCTTGACGCGCTGTTTTGTATCATTTCTAATAAGAGAAACGTTTTCTGTAATGCAGAATTTGGTCCGGGCAGATGCCTCGGCCAGGTTCTCGGCAAGGTCCAGAAGCACAAGGCGCCGAAGTCCGGGGCGGCGCCGTGAGACAGGCCCGTCACGGGTACCCGGCTGTTTGCATCAATATCGGAGGAGAAACCATGAAACTGCGTCACACCCTGCTGGCAGCAATCAGCCTCGCCTTTGCCGCCTCCGCCGCCCACGCCGAAATCAAGGTCGGTGTCGTCGTCTCGGCCACCGGTCCTGCGGCGTCGCTGGGCATCCCGGAGCGCAACACCGTGGCGCTGCTGCCGACCACCATCGGTGGCGAGCCGGTGCGCTACATCGTGCTCGACGACGCTTCGGACACCACCACGGCGGTCAAGAACGCGCGCAAGCTGGTTGCCGAGGACAAGGTCGATGTGCTGATCGGTTCGACGACCAGCCCGGCCTCGCTGGCGATGATCGATGTCGCGGCCGAGACCAGTACGCCGATGATCTCCCTTGCCGCTTCGGCGCGCATCGTGTCGCCGATGGACGACAAGAAGCGCTGGATTTTCAAGACGCCGCAGAACGACCAGCAGATGGCTTCGGCGATCGTCGAGCACATGACCGCCAACAACGTGAAGCGGGTGTCCTTCATCGGCTTTGCCAACGCCTACGGCGAAGGCTGGTTCGAGCAGTTCAAGAAGCAGGCCGAGGAGAAGGGGATCGAGCTCGTTGCCAACGAGCGCTTCAACCCGGCCGACACCTCGGTGACCGGCCAGGCACTCAAGCTCATGGCCGCCAAGCCGGATGCCGTCTTCATCGCCGGTTCGGGTACGCCGTCCGCGCTGCCGCAGAAGACGCTGCGCGAGCGTGGCTACAAGGGGCCGATCTACCAGACGCACGGCGTGGCCAACAACGACTTCCTGCGTATCTGCGGCAAGGACTGCGAAGGCACGCTGCTGCCGGTCGGTCCGGTGCAGATGGCACGCAGCCTCGACGACAGCCACCCGGTCAAGGCGAGCGCGCTGGCCTATGTGGAGAAGTACGAGGCGGTGCATGGCGAGGGTTCGGTGTCGAGCTTTGGTGCCTACGCCTGGGATGCGGGCGTGCTACTCGAAGCGGCCGCTCCGGTTGCGCTGCAGGTGGCCAAGCCCGGGTCGGCCGAGTTCCGCAGCGCCTTGCGCGACGCGCTCGAGGGCGTGAAGGAGGTGGCGGGTGCGACCGGCATCTACACCATGAGCGCGGATGACCACCTTGGTCTGGACGAGCGCTCGCGCGTGATGATCGAGATCCGCAACGGCACCTGGTCGCTGCTCAAGTAAGTCCTGAGGCGCGGAGCGCTTGCGCTCCGCGCCTGCCCGTGTCGCGCGGCCGGCACGGTGTTTTCAACTCGACTGGCGTTTTATGGCGGCCAGCGGACATGGGGTACATCCATGGATATGTCAATTGCACTGATCCTGGGCCAGGACGGCATCACCAACGGCGCGATCTACGCGCTGCTGGCGCTGGCTCTGGTACTGGTGTTTGCGGTCACACGGGTGATCTTCATCCAGCAGGGCGAGTTCGTGGCCTACGGCGCGCTGACACTGGCGATGATGCAGTCGGGTGCGACCCCTGCGACGGTTTGGCTGCTGGTGGCGATGGGGGGGCTGGTGACGGCGTTCGACGGCCTCAAAGCCCTCAAGGCCGGCCAGATGCAGCGTGCGGGCATGGTGGCGGGCTGGAACCTGGCCTATCCGTTGGCGCTGGTGGCTGTGTTGTCCGCGCTGCCGGTCAATGAACTGCCGCTGGTGCTGCAGGTTGTGCTCACGCTGGCGATCGTGGTGCCGATGGGACCGATGATGTACCGCCTGATGTACCAGCCGATCGCCTCTGCGCCGGTGCTGATCCTGCTGATCGTGTCCGTGGCCCTGCATATCGCGATGGTGGGCCTGGGGCTGCTGTTCTTCGGCGCCGAGGGGCACAGAACGCCGGCCTTCAGCGAGCTCAGCTTCGATCTCGGCCCGCTGATGGTGACGGGGCAGACGATCTGGGTGCTGGTGGTGTCGGTGCTGCTGATCGTGGCGCTCTACCAGTTCTTCGAACGCACGCTGTACGGCAAGGCCTTGCGCGCAACCGCGATCAACCGCGTCGGGGCGCAGTTGATGGGGATCTCGCCCGCGCTTGCCGGCAAGCTCACCTTCTTCCTGGCCGCTTTCATTGGCGCGCTCTCGGGCGTGCTGATCGCCCCAATCACCACCATCTATTACGACACCGGATTCCTGATCGGGCTCAAGGGCTTCGTTGCCGCCATCATCGGCGGCCTGGCCAGCTACCCGATCGCCGCGCTTGGCGCCATTGCAGTCGGGTTGCTCGAAGCCTTCGCTTCATTCTGGGCCAGCGCGTACAAGGAAGTCATCGTGTTTACGCTAATCATCCCCGTGCTGCTGTGGCGTTCGCTGACCAGCCACCACGTGGAGGAGGAAGAATGAGAACCGACCGTCTGGTGCTGGGGGCCTTCCTTGCCCTGCTGTTGATGGTGCCGGCGATCCTTTCGCCGTACTACGTGACGCTGCTCAACTACATCGGCCTGTATGCGATGGTCGCCCTCGGCCTGGTGCTGCTCACCGGCGTGGGCGGGCTCACGAGCTTTGGCCAGGCGGCCTTCGTCGGCCTGGGGGCCTACACCACCGCTGCGCTGACCACGGCGACGGACCTGCCGGCCTGGCTGGCCTGGGTGGGGGCTTCGCCCTGGCTCACGCTTGTGGCGGGCTTGCTCATTACCGCTGCCGTGGCGGTCCTGCTGGGTTCGCTCACGCTCAAGCTGTCGGGCCATTTCCTGCCCTTGGGTACGATCGCCTGGGGCATCAGCCTGTACTTCCTGTTCGGCACCATGCAAAGCCTGGGCGGGCACACCGGCATCACCGGCATTCCGCCCATCGAGTTGTTCGGCTGGACGCTCGATGGCGGCGGCGAGATCTTCTACCTGATCTGGGCCTTCCTGCTGCTGGGCATGCTCACCACCCACAACCTGCTCGACTCGCGCGAAGGGCGCGCGATCCGCGCCTTGAAAGGCGGCAGGGTGATGGCAGAGGCGATGGGTGTCGACACCGGCCGTGCGCGCATGATCATCTTCGTGATCGCCGCGCTGCTGGCCTGTGCCTCGGGCTGGCTGTATGCGCACATGCAGCGCTTCGTGAACCCGACTCCGTTCGGTGTGCATATCGGCATCGAGTATCTCTTCATGGCGGTGGTCGGCGGTGCTGGCTATGTGTGGGGGGCGATCGTCGGCGCAGGCGTCATCACCGTGCTCAAACAGTGGCTGCAGGATTGGCTGCCGAGCCTGTTGGGCGCGAGCGGCAACTTCGAGATGATCGTATTCGGCATCCTGATGGTGCTGGTGCTGCACCGCGCCCGCGAGGGCCTGTGGCCGATCCTCAAGAAGCTTGTGCCGATGCGTACCATCCACAAGACGATCGATGCCCAGGCCGAGCCTCTGCCGCGGCGTACGCTGCCCGCGCCCGGGACGCTGATCCTCGAGGCCAAGGACGTCACGCGCAGGTTCGGCGGTCTGGTGGCGAACAACAACATGAGCCTCGAGGTCAAGGCCGGCGAGATCCTCGCCTTGATCGGCCCCAACGGTGCGGGCAAGAGCACGATGTTCAACCAGATCTCGGGTGTCGATACGCCGACCTCGGGCGAGGTGCTGTTCCTGGGCAAGCCGGTGGCCGGTCGTGACTCGCGTGAGATCGCCCGCATGGGCATGAGCCGCACGTTCCAGCATGTGAAGCTGCTGCCCACCATGAGCGTGCTCGAGAACGTGGCCATCGGCGCACACCTGCGCAGCCACAAGGGCGTGCTCAGCTCGGCCTGGCGCCTGGACCGCGCCGAAGAGGCGCGCATCCTCAAGGAGGCCGCGCACCAGATCGAGCGTGTGGGTCTCAAGGACCATATGTTCGACGAGGCCGGCAGTCTTGCGCTTGGCCAGCAGCGCATCCTTGAGATCGCACGTGCCCTGTGTGCCGACCCCTGCCTGCTGCTGCTCGACGAGCCCGCGGCCGGCCTGCGCTACAAGGAAAAGCAGGCGCTCGCCGAACTCCTGAAGAGGCTGCGCTCGGAAGGCATGGCCACGCTGATCGTCGAGCACGACATGGATTTCGTGATGAACCTGGTCGATCGCGTGGTGGTGATGGAGTTCGGCCAGAAGATCGCCGAAGGCCTGCCGGAAGAGGTGCAGCAGAACCCGGCGGTGCTTGAAGCCTATCTGGGCGGCGTGGAGTGAGCGAGGAGAACGCGATGACACAACAAACCCAAGCCAGCGCGCCCTCGAACGCGAGTGCGAAGAACCCGGTGCTCGAGGTCAAGGAGCTGTGTGTGTCCTACGGCAAGGTGGAGGCGCTGACCAACGCCAGCATCACCGTCGGCGAGGGCCAGATCGTCACCGTGATCGGCCCCAACGGGGCGGGCAAGACGACGATGCTGTCGGCGATCATGGGTGTGCTCGGTTCCAGAGGCCAGGTCGCCTTCGACGGCAGCCTGGAGGTGGTACCCGAGGTCGAGCGCATGGTTGCGCGCGGCATGACCCTGGTGCCGGAGAAGCGCGAGCTTTTCGGCGAGATGAGTGTCGAGGACAACCTGGTGCTTGGCGCCTTCCAGCGCTACCGCATGGGCAAGCGCGACCACGCGCAGACGCTCGAGGAGGTCTATGCGCTGTTCCCGCGTCTGAAGGAGCGCCGCGATCAGCACGCCGGCACGATGTCGGGTGGCGAGCGCCAGATGCTGGCGGTGGGCCGCGCGCTGATGGCCAAGCCCAAGCTGCTGATGCTCGACGAGCCGAGCCTCGGGCTTGCGCCGCTGATCGTGCGCGAGATCTTCCGCATCATCAGCGAGCTGCGCCGGCGCGGCGTGTCGATCCTGCTTGTCGAGCAGAACGCGCGCGCCGCGCTGCAGGTGGCCGACTACGCCTATGTGCTCGAAACCGGCCAGATCGCCATGCAGGGCCCGGCGCACGAACTCGCGGATGACCCGCGCGTGATCGAGGCCTATCTCGGCTTTGGTGGCAAGCACCAGGCGATGCTGTCGACCTGAGCTCGCCCGCGAAGCCGGACCCCAAACGTTAAAGGACATTCCCATGGACGCGATGCGCATCCTGATGGACGAACACCAGTCGCTGGCGGCGATCATCCACGCCATCCGCCACATGATCGGCGAGATCGGTGCGGGCCGCCTGCAGCCCGACCACAAGTTGCTCGAGGCGATGGTGCACTACCTCGATGCCTACCCCGAAAGACGCCACCACCCGAAGGAAGACGAGTTCCTCTTCGGGCCGCTGCGCGCACTCACGCATGATGCCGATGCCGCGCTCGACCGTCTCGAAGCCGAGCACGCTCAAGCCGAGGCGCGCATCGCCGTGCTGGACGCTGCGGTCAAGGGCTACGCGCAGGACCCCACGGGCGGATTCGAGGCTTTCAAGCGTGCTTTCGAGGACTATGCGGCCTTCTACCGCAGCCACATGATCACCGAGGAGCGTGAGGTGCTGCCGCTGATCCGCAAGCACTTCACCGCCGAGGACTGGGACAGGGCCAATGCCGGCTTCATTGCCGATGATCCCTTGAGCGGCGCGCGCGCGGGCGCCAGGGCAGGCGAGGAGGACTTTGCGCAGATCTTCTCCCGGCTGGTCGCTGCCGCACCGGCGCCGATCGGGCTTGGTGCGGGGCCGTACAAGGCCGATTAGCGCGCTGCACCGCCCTTTCGGCGGCGAGGGCCGCGCTGCGGCGGAGGATCCGGGCTAGAATTCCGGCATCAATTCCATTTGGCCGGGCAGCCCGCGCGCACGCCCGGCTTCAGCAGCGGTGAATGTGTGAGCGCCGAAAACAACAACGCCAGCCCCGGATCTACTTCTTCCTCTCCCACCGTGCCGCGGGTCGATGACGCCACGGCTCAGTTCGTCGCCTGGGTGCGCGGCGCGGCGCCTTATATCCACGCCTTTCGCGGCCGTACCTTCGTCGTCGGATTCGGTGGCGAGGTGGCAGCCGGGGAGCGCGCACAAAGCCTCGCCTACGACTGCAACCTTCTCGCGGCGCTCGGCATCCGCCTCGTGCTGGTGCATGGCGCGCGTCCCCAGATCGACGCCGAGCTTGCTCGTCGCGGCCTGGAGTCGCGCTTCCACCACGGTTTGCGCGTCACCGATGCAGAGGCGCTCGAGTGCGTCAAGTCGGCCATGGCGGTGACCCGCTTCGAGGTCGAGGCGCTGCTCTCCCAGGGCTTGCCCAATACCCCGATGGCCGGCAGCTATATGCGCGTGACCGGTGGCAACTTCATCACCGCGCGGCCAGTCGGGGTGATGGAAGGCGTCGATTACCAGTACACCGGCGCCGTGCGCAAGATCATCGCCGACGAGATCAACGCCGACCTCGACCAGCAGAACGTTGTGCTCATCACGCCGCTCGGCGTGTCGCCGGCCGGCGAGATCTTCAATCTGGCCATGGAAGAAGTGGCCGAGGCGGTGGCGGTCGCACTCAAGGCCGAGAAGCTCATTTACCTGTGCGACGCCCCTGGCTTGCTTGACGAGGCAGGCCTGCTCATCGAGTCGGTCACCGCGGACGAGGCCCAGCGCAAGCTCGACACTGGCGAAGGCCTGACCGAGGACCTGCACTTCTTCCTGCCGAGTGCGATTCGTGCAGTGCGCAAGGGTGTTGCGCGCTGCCACCTCATCGATCGCGACCTCGACGGCGGCCTGCTGCTCGAGTTCTTCACCCATGCCGGCGTCGGTACGGTGGTGTCGCGCGACCCGCTGTTCCGCCTGCGTGAGGCCTCGGTGGACGACGTGGCGGCGCTGGTGTCGTTGATATCGCCGATGGAGGCCGACGGCACCCTGGTCAGGCGCGGGCGTGAACTGCTGGAACAAGAGATCGAACGCTTCACCGTGGTCGAACACGATGGTGTTCTGGTCGGCTGCGCAGCGCTTTATCCGTTCAGCGAGGAAAACGCCGCCGAACTCGCCTGCCTGGCGGTCATGCCCGAGTACCGCCGAGCCGGGCTTGGCGACCAGCTGCTGCGGCGCATCGAGCGGCGGGCGCGCCTGCAGCGCCTGGAGCGCCTGTTCGTGCTCACCACGCGCACCGCACACTGGTTCCGCGAGCGCGGCTTCAGCGAGATCGGCCCGGAGGCGCTGCCGCGCCAGAAGCGCGAGCTCTACAACCTTCAGCGGCGCTCGAAGGTGTTCGTCAAGACCTTATGATCTGGGGGCGCAAGCTGGACCGGGACGATGAGCTCGCCAGCCTGCGCGAGCTGGCCGAGGGCGTTCACGGCGTCGAAGCCTTGTTCGACGAGGCGCTGCGTCTGACCTGGATCAGTCCCTCGATTGGCCGGCTCACCGCGCAGGCGCCTGCCGACTGCATTGCGGCCGGGGACTTCTTTGCGTTCCTGCTCCACGAGTCGGATCGCGATTTCTGTCGGCGCATGGCCAGGCAGGTGCTCGACACCGGCTTGCCGCAGGATTTCGAGTTGCGTCTGGTGGCGCGCGATGGGCGGGTGGTGTGGGTCGCCATGCACTGGCGGCGTCGGGCTGGCGGCCTGCGCCTGTCAGCCGAAGATATCCAGGCGCGCAAGGAGGCCGAGTACGCATTGCTCGAGACGGTGGCCGAGTTGCGCCGCGCTCAGGCCCTGCGTGAGCACTACCTGTTGCGCAGCAACGACGAGCGCCAGCGTTTGTCGGCCCTCCTGAATCTGATCCGCTTGGGGATCCTGTTCATCGATCATGACCGTCGCGTGCTTTACCACAACCGGGCCATGCTCGAAATCTGGGCCTATCCGCCCGCTACGGAGCTGGTCGGCAGCAGGGAGGCCGTGCTCAAGCGCCAGGCCGCGCACGTGCTGGCAGATCCTGAAGCGTACTTCGGTCATATCGATGCGGTGGTGGGTGGCCGGGAATCCGCAAGCGAGGAGCACGAGTTCGTATTCGCTGATGGTCGTGTGGTGACCGATCGCTCGGCCGTCGTGCAGGGGGGGGAGCAGGGGCGAGGTATCGGCCGGGTCTGGATCTACGAGGACGTGAGCGAGGCACGCCGGACCTCGCGGCAGTTGGTGGAGCTGGCGGTGCGCGACGAACTGACCGGGCTCTACAATCGCCGCCGTTTCCACGAGGAGCTCGAGCGCTTGCTCGCGGACGCCGAGCGGCGACATTCGGCAGTGGGCCTGCTCGCTTTCGATCTCGATGGCTTCAAGCCCATCAACGACTCATTCGGGCACCAGGCCGGAGACGAGGTGCTCGTTGGACTTGCACGGGCGCTCGGGCGCATCGTGCGCAGGAACGAACTGCTTTTCCGTATCGGTGGCGACGAATTTGCCCTGCTTGTGCCCGATGCGAGCATTGATGAGTTGCTCGAGCTTTCGCACCGTTTGCTCGAGACGGTCGCGGCGTCGCGATTCTGCTTCGAGGGTGATGAAGTGGGTGTTACCGCGAGCGTGGGCATTGCGCGCTTCCCGGCAAATGCCCGACGTGGTGACGCGCTCGTGGCGGCGGCCGACGAGGCGCTCTACCGCTCCAAGAGCGAGGGGCGCAACCGCGCGACGGTGTCGGGACGGATGGGCGCCTAGGGTTTGCGCCGAATCGGCTAGAATCGGGGCTTCGTGTATCAATGAACCCGACAGCAGAGAGGATTGAAAGATGGCTCGCATGGTCAACTGCGTGAAGCTCGGTCGTGAGGCCGAAGGTCTGGACCTTCCGCCGGTTCCGGGCGCGCTCGGCAAGCGCATCTTCGAGAGCGTTTCGAAAGAGGCATGGCAGCAGTGGGTCAAGTACCAGACCATGCTGATCAACGAGAACCGCCTCAACCTGATGGATGCGCGCGCGCGCAAGTACCTCGCCGAACAGATGGAGAAGCACTTCTTCGAAGGTGGCGCGGATCAGGTCTCAGGCTACGTACCGCCCAGCAACTGAACCCGGGCGATCGGCAAGAAAAACGGGGATGCCTGCGCATCCCCGTTTTTCTTTTACCGCGGCTTCGATTCGTGCGGCCGCTCAGTGCTTTCCGCCGAGCACGGCTTGCGTGTTTTCGAAGCGGACGTCTTCGCCGCTCACCATATAGACGACGTGCTCGGCGACGTTCGTCGCGTGATCACCGATGCGCTCGATCGACTTGGCGATGAACAGCGTCTCCAGGCTGCTGGTGATGGTGCGCGGATCTTCCATCATGTAGGTGATGAGCTGGCGCATCGTGCCCTTGAACTGGGTGTCGACCTCGGCGTCCTTGAGCTTGATCTCCTGAGCGTGGCTGGCGTCTGCGCGGGCGAAGCCGTCGAGCGCGGTACGCAGCATCTCGAGCACGAGTTGAGCGGACTGGCTCAGGCCCACGCGCGGCGTGAAAGGTACGTCGGCCGAATGCAGGCGGCGGGCTGCCTTCGCGATCTTCTTGGCTTCGTCACCGATGCGCTCGAGGTCGGCCACGGCCTTGATTGCCGACAGTACGAAGCGCAGGTCGGTGGCGGCAGGTTGGCGCCGGGCGATGAGCCGGCTGCATTCGTCATCGAGCTTGATCTGCGCCAGGTTGACTTCCTTGTCTCCCGCTGTAACCGCATCCAGCAGGGCCAGGTCGCCACTTGCCAGGCCTTCCAGCGCGCGTGCGACCTGGGTTTCGACCAGACCGCCCATCTGCAGTACGCCGCGGCGGATTTCTTCGAGTTCGACGTCGAACTGCTTGAGAGTGTGTTGAGTCATTGTTGCCATGGTCCAGTCGGAAGAAATGGAAGGCTAGCAGGCATTTGTTAAGCTTTTGTTTCATCCTGCTCTTGCCGTCCTGATTTGCTCCGCCCTATCGAACGTAGCGCTCGACGCCGCCGGCGGTTGCCAGCAGCAGGATGTCGGCGCCGCGCTCGGCGAACAGGCCGTTGGTGACGACGCCGACGATCTGGTTGATGCGCGCTTCCATCTCGATCGGGGCATCGATCGACAGGCCGTGGACGTCGAGGATCAGGTTGCCGTTATCGGTCACGAAGCCCTCGCGCATGCGGGGTTCGCCGCCCAGGCGCCGCAGCGCACGGGCGACATGGCTGCTCGCCATCGGGATCACCTCGACCGGTAGCGGGAAGCGGCCAAGCACGTCGACGCGCTTGCTGGCGTCGCAGATGCACACGAAGCGCTCGGCAACCGCGGCGACGATCTTCTCGCGCGTCAGGGCGCCGCCGCCGCCCTTGATCATGGCGAAGCCTGCGTCGATCTCGTCGGCGCCATCGACGTATACAGGGAGGGTGTCGATGCTGTTCAGATCGAACACGTCGATGCCGTGCGCGCGCAGGCGGGCCGAACTCGCCTCGGAGCTCGATACGGCGCCGCGGATGCGTTCACGCATGCCGGCCAGGGCGTCGATGAAGTGGTTGACCGTCGAGCCGGTGCCGACGCCGACGATGGTGCCCTCGGTGATGTAGTCCAGCGCGGCATGGGCGGCGGCTTTCTTGAGTTCGTCCTGGGTCATGGCTTGGAGTCCGGGAGGATGGCTGCTCAGAGCAGGCCGTGGAAGGGTTGAACGTAAACGGTGTCGCCCGGTTGCACCGACAGGCAGTCTTCGGGAAGGACGACGAAGCAGTCGGCCTCCGACATCGAGCTGAGCACGCCCGAGCCCTGAGCGCCGGCGAGGGCGACCGAGCATGCTGCGCCGTCGCGCTGCAGGCGTCCGCGCAGGTACTCGGTACGTCCTGGCTGCTTGCGCAGGGTGAAGGCCGCCTGGACGGCAAAGCGCTGGGCGGGAGGCAGTGGGGTGACGCCCATGAGCTTGAGCAACGCGTCCTGGACGAACTGAAAGTAGGTGACCATGACGGCGACCGGGTTGCCCGGGAGTCCGAACAGCACTGCATTGCGGATGCGGCCGAAGGCCATCGGCCGTCCAGGCTTGATCGCCAGCTTCCAGAACGCGACCTCGCCCATGCGCGCCATCATCTCGCGGATGAAGTCCGCCTCTCCCACCGAGACGCCGCCGCTGGTGATGATCACGTCGGCCGCTTCCGACGCGTCGCGAAAGGCCGCCTCCAGCGCATCGGGCCGGTCGGGGATGACCCCCATGTCAATCAAGTCGCAGCCCAGCCGGGACAGTGCGCCGAAGAGGGTGTAGCGGTTGCTGTCATAGACCTCGCCAGGGCAGAGCGGCCGGCCGATCGAGGCGATCTCGTCGCCGGTGGAGAAAAATGCCACGCGCAGTGGCCGGTATACATCCACTTCGGCAATGCCCAGGGAGGCGATCAGGCCGAGTTCCGCCGGGCCGCAGCGCCGGCCCGCGGCAAGGGCGACCCCGCCTTCGGCGAGATCCTCGCCTGCGCGGCGAAGGTTCTGGCCCTTCTTCTGGCCTGCAGGCACGAAGACCCGGTCGTCGCTGCGGCGCACGACCTCCTGCACGACGATGGTGTCCGCGCCTTGCGGGATCGAAGCGCCCGTCATGATGCGTACTGCCTGGCCCGCGCCGACGATGCCCGAGAACGGCCGTCCGGCGTAGGCCGTGCCGACCACGGCGAGCGCGGTGTCGGTGCCCGCATCGAGATCTGCAGCACGGATCGCGTACCCGTCCATCGCCGAGTTGTCATGCGAAGGGACGTTGTAAGGGGCGATGACGTCGGTACGCAGTACGCGGCCAAGCGCCGCTCGCACGGCCACTTTTTCCCAGCCGCACAGCGGAGAGAGTGAGTCCAGTATGGCTGCGCGTGCCGTATCGACCGACAGAAAGCTGCGTGCGGGATCGGCGCTTGTGCTGGAGGAATTCATGGCTGTCGTGGTCCTGAGTGAGGGCCGGCCTTCGGCGTCATGGGTCTGGCGTGCGGCAGGTCGCCAGCGTGATCGTGGGCGGGGCGCCACCGTCGCCTCTGCATGCGGACTTGAAAGCGGGGCGGTACGGCGATCTCAGGCGGCGCAATCCGGGCGCAGAGGCTCACCGGAGCGGCGCAGCACACGCGCGGGGCCAGCAGCGCAGGGCTCGCCTGGGACGGCTGGAGCGGACCGAGGAATCGGCGCCGAGGGGCTGGAAACCAGCCGGAAGGGAGGGCTGCGGCGCTCAAGGAGGGCAGGGCTGCGGCCCGCCGCGGCAACCAGGGCGGGTGGGCCGCCCCCGTTGCCGCGGACTGCAGTTGCTTAGCGCAGGCCGGCAGCGTAGTCCGAAACGGCCTTGATTTCCGCATCGGTCATCTTGAGCGCAATCATGCGCATCATGCTGTTCGGGTCGTTGTGGCGAACGCCGTCGCGGAAGGACTTCATCTGCGCTTCGGTGTACTCGGCGAACTGCCCGGACAGGCGCGGGTACTGTGCAGGCATGCCGGCGCCGGCTGGGCCGTGACAGGCTGCGCACGCAGGCACGCCCTTGTCGGCGATACCGGCACGCCAGATGGCACGGCCGCGCTCGATGGTGTCGAGGTTCTTGGCCGGCTCGGGCTGCAGCTCGAAGGAGGCGTAGTAGCGTGCCAGCGCCCGCATGTCGTCTTCCTCGAGGCCGGCGACCATGGCCGACATGACTGCGTTTTCACGCGCCGGGGTGTTGCCGTTCCAGCCCTTGAATTCGCGCAGTTGCTTGAAGAGGTAGTCTTCATGCTGCCCGGCGATCTTCGGGTTGGCCGAGAGCTGGCTGTTGCCATCGGCGCCGTGACAGGCCGCGCAGAGCGTCTCGGCGGTCTGTTTCGCCTTGGCGAGGTCCGGAGCCTGGTCCTGAGCCTGGAGGCTGCCGGCGACCAGCAACAACGACGAGAGCAGCAGGGAACGCTTGATCATGATGTCCTCGGAAAGCCGTGAGTGATTATTTCAAACGCGGTATTCTATAACACGAAACCCCGCTTGCGCGATGCGAAGTGGGGTTTATCCCGCAGCCAACCGGCTTTTCCGGCCGATTCTTCATGCCAATTTTCCGCAACGCACAATTCGAGATCTCGATCGCCAAGCCATCCGGCCTGCCTCCGCCCTCCGGGCCGGAGGTTGCCTTCGCGGGGCGTTCCAATGCCGGCAAGTCGAGCGCGATCAATACGCTCGCCGGACACGTCCGCCTGGCTTACGTGTCGAAGACGCCTGGGCGTACCCAGCTCATCAACTTCTTTCGTCTGAACAATGGCGCGCTGCTCGTCGACCTGCCGGGCTACGGTTACGCGGCCGTCCCGGAGAAGGTCAGGCGTGACTGGCAAGGCCTGATCGAGACCTACCTCAAGAAGCGCGAGAGCCTCATCGGCCTGGTGCTCATCATGGACTCGCGCCACCCGCTCACGCCGCTCGATCGCCAGATGATCAACTGGTTCGCTGGCACCGGGCGACCGATGCATGTCCTGCTGACCAAGAGCGACAAGCTGTCGCGTGGCGCGGCTGCGGCGACCTTGCAGGATGTGCGAGCGCAGCTGCGTCCGCTCGGTCCGCTCGTTACCGTGCAACTCTTTTCGAGCTTGAAGAAGAGCGGCGTGGAGGAGGCGGAGAGGGTGATCGGTGGCTGGCTCAACGGGGACGCTGCGCCCCCCGATGAAGCTGGAGAGGAAACAAAAGCCCCCGACCAGGGGACTTAGTCGGGGGCCAAAAATGCCTCACGGGGCGTGAGGCACCCGCTCAGGGAGGTGAAGCGGGAGATGGCCGGCAAGCGGCCGGGCGCCATCTGCTTGCTAAGATGCATGACTTCCGCCGGAAGTTCCGCGGCCACTGCCCGGGCAGCCTTTGAGAATTTGCGAGAACAGCGAGAACACACTATGCGACCGACTGGAGCATTCCCCTCGATCCGCATGCGCCGCATGCGTCGTGACGATTTTTCGCGGCGATTGATGCGCGAGCATGTGCTGACTGCGGACGACCTCATCTACCCGGTTTTCGTCCTCGATGGCAGCGCGCGCAGCGAGGCCGTGCCGTCCATGCCTGGCGTGGAGCGAGTGTCGATCGACCGCCTGCTGAAGGTGGCCGAGGAGGCGGTGGCGCTGGGTGTGCCGGCGTTGGCGCTGTTTCCAGTCATCGATGCCGCAGGCAAGACCGAGGGGGCTGAGGAGGCGTGGAATCCCGATGGTCTTGTGCCGCGCACCGTCCAGGCCCTCAAGGCGCGTTTTCCCGAGCTTGGTGTGATCACCGACGTCGCGCTCGATCCCTACACCAGCCACGGCCAGGATGGTCTGATCGATCCTGCAGACCCGCGCGGCTATGTCATGAACGACGAGACGCTTGAGGCGCTGGCGAAGCAGGCGCTGTGCCATGCACAGGCGGGCGCGGACGTGGTGGCACCCTCCGACATGATGGATGGGCGGGTCGGGCGCATCCGTGCCGAGCTCGATGCGGGCGGGCACATCCACACGCGCATCCTCGCCTACTCGGCCAAGTATGCCTCGAGCTTCTACGGCCCTTTCCGTGATGCCGTCGGTTCCGCGGGCAACCTGGGCAAGGGCAACAAGTACACCTACCAGATGGATCCGGCCAACAGCGACGAGGCGATCCGTGAGGTTGCGCTCGACATCGCAGAGGGGGCGGACATGTTCATGGTGAAGCCGGGCATGCCCTATCTCGATATCGTGCGGCGGGTCAAGCAGGAGCTCGAGGTGCCGACCTACGTTTATCAGGTCAGCGGCGAGTATGCGATGCTCAAGGCGGCTGCGGCCAATGGCTGGCTCGACGAGAAGGCGTGCGCACTCGAGGCGCTGCTTGCCTTCAAGCGCGCGGGCGCGGATGGCATCCTCACTTACTACGCGCTCGACGCCGCGCGCTGGATGAAAGCCGGCGCGTGAGTGGGTGGATGGAGGTGGAGGAGGTCGCAAACGGCGTGACGCTGCGACCGATGCGGCAGGCTGACCTTGGCGCGGTGCTGGCAATTCAGCGCCTCGCCTACGGCGACGATTACCAGGAGGACGCCGAGGTGTTCGCCCGCAAGCTCGCACTCGCGCCCGCTGCGTGCTGGTTTGCCGAGCATGGGGATAAGGCACTCGGCTATGTCTTTGCTCACCCCTGGTCGTCGGGTGTTCCTCGCCTGCATTCGCCGATCGAGCGCCTGCCGGACGTCCTCGAGCAGGGCTTCCTGCACGATCTCGCGGTGTCGCCCGCAGCGCGCGGGCTGGGCCTTGGACGGGCCTTGTTCGGCAAGGTGCAGGCCTGGTCTCGGGCGAGCAATCTGCAGGCTCTCGGCTTGGTCGCGCTCGCCGATGCGATCGATTTCTGGCGCGGGCTTGGTTTTGCTGCCGATGGCGCTGAGTTGCCGTGTGGGTACGGTGCAGGGGCGCTCTACATGCGTCGCTCCGCGGTCTGATCGCCTCAGGCAAGCAGGGCGCCGAGGCGTCGGCGCAGGTCTAGGATCGAGGCCAGCTTCAGATCCACATATCCCGGCGTGCGCAGACCTCGGCCAACCAGCACCGTGCGCATGCCCAGGCGCTTGGCCGTGCGCAGATTCACCGCCGAGTCTTCGAGCATGATGCAGTGCGCCGGGTTGAGACGGTGCGAACTCAGCAGGCTGCGATAGGCGCGAATGCCGGGTTTGGGGTGGAAGTCCAGGTCCTCGATGCCGATCACTGTCTCGAACAGATCGGACACGCCCATGATGTCGAGGACGGCGTTGGCATAATGGCGGGGTGCGTTGGAGAACACGAAGCGCCGACCGGGCAGTTTGCGCAGCATGCCGCGCAGGGCGCGATCGAATACCATCATTTCGTGCAGGCGGTCGAAGCGGTGAGTTTCGTGCAGGAAATGGCGTGGATCGGTGCCGTGGTGGCGCATCAGGCCGAGCAGCGTGGCGCCGTAGCGGTGCCAGTAGTGTGTGCGCAAGGCGTTGGCCTCGCCGCGGGCCAGCCCGAGGTGCTGCTCGAGATAGTCCGTCATGCTGCGGTTGATGTGCGGGAAGATGTGCGGGCTGGCGTTGTGCAGGGTGTTGTCGAGGTCGAATAGCCAGATCGGGGTGCGGGGCATCTTGTTCGGCTTCCGTGTCGGGGTCAGCGTCCGCCGTGGCGAGGCTGGAACCGCACGATGCTGCGGCCATCGTCGGTGGTCTTCGCTGCCGTTTTCCAGGCATGGCCCTGGATGATCTCGAAGGTTGCGGGCAGTCGGCCGTCCTTGCGCAGGCGCTCGTATGCGGCGCGCGCGGCTTGCCAGCCGCTGCGCCCGGACAGGCCGCGCGGGCGGTTCGTCGCTGCGTTGCGTGCGCCGCAGGCACGCAGGTCGGCGAACAGGGTGTCGAGATCGGTGTAGGTGAGGGTCAGCACTTCCATGTCCATCACCGGGTCGGAGAAACCGGCTTGCACAAGGGCGTCGCCGAGGTCGTGCATGTCGATGAAGCGGTGCACGCGTTCGCCGTGGGTGGTCGGCAGGGTCGCACGCAGTTCGCGCAGCGTGTCGGGGCCGAGGGTGGAGAACATCAGCAGTCCGCCCACCTCGAGGCTGCGGTGAGCCTCCTTGAATACCGGCAAAGGGTCGGTCAGCGCGGGCAGCATGAGGTTGGACCAGATCAGGCTCAGGCTCGCTCGCGCCAGCGGCAGCGCTGCAGCGTCGGCCACCAGGTGCGGCAGTGGGGTTGCGTGATGCCTGCCGAAGAGGCGGTCGAGCAGGCCGCGACCACCCGTGCTCGCGCGCGTGCGCGCGCCGGCCCGGGCCAGCATTGCGGGGGAAAAGTCGGCGGCGAGTACACTTGCCTCGGGGAAGCGTGCGCTGAGGCGGGCGAGGTCTGCGCCGGTGCCGCAGCCGAGGTCGAGGATGCGCCGCGGCGCGATGCGTATGTAGTCGAGACGCTCATCCATTCGCCGTGCGACTTCGCGGGCAAGGACGTCGGCGCCGTCGACCGTGCCCGCTGCACGCTCGCAGCGGCGGCGCAGTAGTGCGCGGTCGAGCGCGAAGACCGGGGCGGTATCGGTGCTCATCGCTGCGGGTTGCGGTCTTGCGGCTTCGACACCGTTGTCATGAGCGGCATTCCGGGCTGTAATTGCGAGGTGCGCATGTTCTTTCATCGGAAGAAAACTTGTCAAACTCCGCGCTTGATCTGCTCGCCCTGTGGCAACGCGTCGCCGACGTCCTTGCGCCGCAGGATTGCTTCGTCTGCGGAGCGAATGCGGGTGGCCAGGCTGTGTGCGAGCACTGCGTTGCAGAGTTGCCGCGGCGTCCCGCAACGGCGTGCCCGCGTTGCGCCTTGCCGGGGCTGGCGGGGGCCGAGTGCGCAGCCTGTCAGCGTACGCCTCCCGCGTTCGATGCGACACGCGCCCTGTACGATTTCGCATTCCCTGTCGATGCGATGGTGCATGCGCTCAAGTATCGGCATCAACTCGCGCTGGCATCATTCTTTGCCGATGCGCTCATCGCGCTTGCGCGCGACTTCGGCGGCGATGCGGACCTGGTATTGCCGATGCCATTGCATCCGCTGCGCCTGGCCGAGCGTGGGTTCAACCAGGCAGTCGAGATCGCACGCCCCTATGCGAGAGCAAGGGGCTTGCCGCTCGCGCTCGCCCTTGTCGCCAAGGTGCGCAACGCCGAGCCGCAGGCCGGCCTGGACCGCGCGGCACGCTTGCGCAATCCGCGCGGCGCTTTCGGCTGCGACACCGCACTCCATGGCAAGCGGGTCATCGTGGTGGATGACGTGATGACTACGGGCGCCACCCTCGACGAACTTGCACGCTGTCTCAAGTTGCGCGGTGCGGCGTGGGTGGGCAACCTGGTGGTCGCGCGGACCCCCGCCCCTTACTGAACAGGCCGTGCTGCGGTACAGTGCGCGCCCGATACCCCTTCCGTTTCCGCATGGGCCCCGATGTTCGAGATCGTCCTCTACCAGCCCGAGATTCCGCCCAATACCGGCAATGTGATCCGCCTCGCGGCCAACAGCGGCTGCCGCCTGCATCTGGTCGAGCCGCTCGGTTTCGACCTGACGGACAAGCAGTTGGCCAGGGCCGGGCTCGATTACCACGACCTCACCTGCGTGAGCGTGCACTCGGACTGGGCGCATTGCCTGGAGGTACTTGCTGGCCGCCGGATGTTCGCCCTCACTACGCGCGGAACGGTACGTCATGACAAGGTGGCTTGGCTGCCCGGCGATGTTCTCGTCTTCGGTCCCGAAAGCAGGGGCTTGCCCGACGCCGTTCTGGATACGTTCGCGCCGGAGCGGCGCATTCGCATCCCGATGCGCCCGACCAATCGCAGCGTGAATCTCTCGAACTCGGTCGCGATCGTGACCTATGAGGCCTGGCGCCAGCACGATTTTGCCGGGGCGCTTGCGGTTTAGCGCCCGATGGCTGCAGATCGACGTCGCATGCTACGGCGCCGAGCCGATGCGGCCCGTAGCACTGCGCGGTCCATGCGGGTTACTCGTCGCGGGGGTCGCGGGCGAGCAGCAGCTCAACCGCCTTGCGAGCATTGAGGCCGTGGTGGAGCAGGGCGTCGATCGCCTCGCAGATCGGCATCTCGATAGCGTGGCGATGGGCGAGCCCCACCACTTCGCGCGCCGTCGATACCCCTTCGGCAACATGACCAAGTTCGCGCAGGATGTCGTCCAGCGTCTTTCCGGCAGCCAGGGCGAGGCCGACACGCCGGTTGCGTGAAAGGTCGCCGGTGCAGGTCAGGATCAGGTCGCCCATGCCGGCAAGGCCCATCAGCGTTTCCGCGCGACCGCCCAGCGCCTGGGCGAGGCGGGCGATTTCGGCCAGTCCGCGCGTGATGAGCGCGGCACGGGCATTGAGGCCGAAGCCCATGCCGTCGGAGACCCCCGCAGCAATTGCCATCACATTCTTGACCGCGCCGCCGATTTCGCAGCCGACGAGGTCGGTGTTGGCGTACAGGCGCAGGCGCGGTTGATGCAGCGCTCCGATCCAGTGGCGGGCAAAAGCGGGGTCGTGGGCAGCCAGGGTGATGGCGGCAGGCAGTCCGCGTGCGACCTCTGCGGCGAAGCTCGGGCCAGTCAGAACCCCGCACGGCGCATCCTTGCCGAGCTCTTCGGCCACGATCTCGTGCGGGAGCAGGCCGGTACCCGCCTCGAAGCCTTTGCAGGCCCATAGCAGCGGGGTCGCCGGCTGCAGGCGGTGGAGCTGGCGTGCGGTGTCACGCAGCCCGGACAGCGGGGTCACGACGAGATGAAGGTCGGCGCGGTGTGCCGCAGTTTCAAAATCGGGTTCGATGGCCAAGGCGTCGTGGAGCCGAACGCCCGCCAGGTATCGCAGGTTTTCGCGGCGATCCGCCATCTCGCCGAGATGTACGCGGTCGCGGCCCCACAGGCAGACGTCGTGGCTCGCGCTGAAAGCCTGGGCGAGCGCGGTGCCCCAGGCGCCCGCGCCGAAGACGGCAATGCGGCAGCGCTTCACAGGCCCCACACCTCACTCACGCGCACGTAGCCCTCGACGCCGTCGCGATGGCGCACGCGCGCCCAGCCCACCGCTGCCGGCTCGACGAGATCGAGCACGACGTTTCGTGTGGCTTCGAAGCTCACGGCTGCATCCTCGCGAGCTTCCCGGCGGATGCTTGCGCGTTCCACGGACACCATCACGGTGCGTCGCGGCACGAGCACATGGCCTTCAATCCAGCTCAGGCTGCCTTCAGGGTCGCGCACCCGTACCCAGCCGTCCTGAGTGACGATGATCTCGAGTGGTGTGCCTGCACGCAGCACGAACAGCTGTCGCCCTTGTGGCGAGGGTGCGTCGCGGACGACTGCCTCCTCGCCGAGCGAGCGGAACTCGATCGCCTGGGCGCTCGCCATGGCCGGGGCCGCGCTCGCGGCAAGCACCGACAGGAACCGTAGCCCGGTCTGCCAGTGTGCGGTCCTGCGATGCCCGGCGTTCATGAGCGTGGTCTCACTGAATGGGGACTTCGGCAGGCGCGCCCTGGCTGGCCTGCTGGCGCTGCGCCTGATAGAGCGCCTCGAAGTTGACCGGCGACAGCAGCACGGGCTGGAAGCCGGCGCGGGTGACGGCGTCGGAAACCGCTTCGCGGGCATACGGGAAGAGAATGTTCGGGCAGCCGATCATCATCACCGGCTCGAGATCGGCTTCGGGCAGATTGCGGATCTGGAAGATGCCGCACTGGGCCACTTCGACGAGGAACAGGGTGCGGTCCTCGCCGATCTTCGCGCTTACGGTGACGGTCAGCGCAACCTCATAGACGCCCTCGTCGACCGCCTGCCCGGAAGTGCGCAGCTGAACGTTGATCTGCGGGCTCTCGCGTTCGAGGAAGATCTGCGGTGCGCCGGGAACCTCGAGCGAGAGGTCCTTTACGTACAGCTTTTCGATGGAGAAGACGGGTTGGGTATTTTCCGACATGGATGAGAGTCCGTTCAGGGTTCGTTCAGTAAAGGGCGGTTGCGCTGGTCCGTGCTTCAGGCAGGCTCGCCACGCAGCAATGCATCGAGCTTGCCTGCGCGGTCGAGTGCGTGGAGGTCGTCGCAGCCACCGACATGGTAGTCGCCAATGAAGATCTGTGGAACCGTTCGCCGCCCGCTTGCCTTCATCATTTCTTCGCGGCGTGCAGGGTCGAGGTCCACGCGGATCTTGTCGAACTCGCCGACGCCCTTGTGCAGAAGAAGCTGCTCTGCCCGGATGCAGTAGGGGCAGGTGGCGGTCGCATACATGCGGACGCGGGGCTGAGTGCTCATTTGCGCTTCTTGCTGACCGGCTGGCCGGCCTTCTGCCATTCCATCATGCCGCCGCGCAGGTTGTAGAGCTTTTCGAAGCCCGCCTGGCGCAGTTGCTTGATCGCTGTGTTGGAGCGGCTGCCGGTGGCGCAGCACAGGATCACAGGATGGCTCTTGTACTTGTCCATCTCCTTGCTGCGGCGCTCGAGCTCGCCGAGCGGGATGTGGCGCGCGTTGGGAATATGGCCCTGGGCATATTCGCCTTGTTCGCGCACATCGATGATCACCGCGTCTTCACGGTTCACAAGGAGCGTCGCCTCGATCGGCGAGAGTTGGCTCTTGTCGCCGCGGTTGCGGATCATGTCGACCATGAGCCAGGTGCCCGAGAGGGCTGCGAGGGCGGCCCAGTACCAGTTCTGCTGCAGAAAATCCACGAAAGGGGGTGCTCCGTCTGTTGGGTTCGGTTGGGGTCAGCTCTTGCCGGGTTCTACGCCGCAGAAGACCTCGCGCATCAGGACGATCAACTGCAGGGTGCGTTGGTCGCCTACCCGGTAGTAGACCCGGTTGGCGTCCTTGCGCGTCTGCAGCACGCCCTTGTCGCGGAGGATGGCAAGATGCTGGGAGATGTTGCTCTGCGAGGTGCCGACCGCATCGACGATGTCCTGGACGCACTCCTCGCCTTCGCCGAGCACGCACAGGATCTTGAGGCGCAGCGGATGGGCGATCGCCTTCAGGGCGCGAGCAGCGGTTTCGATGTGCTCGTGCTTGTCGATGAGGGCGAATATGTCGTCATTGTTCACGATGAAGTCGGCTCATTGGAAAGCGCTAGTATAAAATAACGTGTTGCCCTGATGCAGGGGTGGCCGCTGTTGGCGACGATTATTGCAGGTGGACGAAGGCGCATTCTGATGTACGTGCATTGCTTCCCGTATCCGGGGAAACCGAACTCTCGTGCCGGGCGTCGAAGCGAACATGCGTGATCGCTCCAGGGCAATGCTGGCGGGACTGGCGCTAGCCTGTATCGGCGCCGTGCTCTCGTCGCCCGCGGCAGCACAGGCTCAGTCGGGGGGCGAGATCGTGGAGCGCCGCTCCGATCTCGAAGACCTCAAGAAGCGTATCCAGGATCTTCAGCAGGACATCGCCCGTACCGAGCAGGTGCGCTCCGGCGCTGCCGAGGCGGTGGTCGAGGCCGAACGCGGCGTGTCGCGCGTCCGTCGGGAGCTTGCCCGCATCGAGGGCGAGCGCCGTGAGGTGGAGAAGATGCTCCGCCTGCTCGAGGCGGAACAGCGTGCCACGGAGCAGCGTATCGAGGCTCGGCGTGGCGAACTCGCGGAGTGGTTGAGGCGTCACTACGTGCATGGCGGTGCCGATGGCGTGGCGCCGCTGCTGTCCGCGCGGGATCCGAACCAGCTTGCGCGTGACGCGCACTATCTCGAACACCTGGGGCGCGCGCGCCTGGGGCTGATCGATGGCCTGCGCACAGACCTGCGCGAGACGGCGGCGCGTGCCGCCGAGATCCAGTCGCGCCGTGACGGCCTGGTGGCGCTCGAGGCTACGCAGCGCAGTCGGCAGGCCGAGCTCGAAGCCGTGCAGGCGCGGCGCAAACAGGCGCTGGCGGAGGTTTCGCGCCAGTTGCAGGACCAGAAGAAGCAGGTCAGCACGCTGCAGCAGGACGAGCAGCGCCTGGCCAAGGTCATCGATACCCTGGTGCGCAGGGCGCGCGAGGCCGCAGCGCGCGAGGCTGCGCGTCGGCTCGCCGAGCAGCGCGAAGCCGAGCGTCGCGCTGCGCAGGCCGCTCTGGCTGCACAGGCGCAGCGCCAGCCTGCAGAGGGTGCCGCATCGCGGCCCACGCGCCGTGCCGAGCCTGCGGTTGGCGAGGTGCGTGCGACGCCGACGCCGACGCCGACCGGCGTGCGTTTCGCACAACTGCGCGGACAGTTGCGCTTCCCGGTGCGGGGCGAACTCGTTGGCCGTTTTGGTGCTCAAAGAGCCGGTAGCGGCACAACCTGGAAGGGTGTATTCATCCGTACCGGCGCGGGTGCCGAAGTCAAGGCCGTTGCTGGCGGGGAGGTGGTGTTCTCCGACTGGCTGCGGGGTTACGGCAACCTCCTCATCATCGATCATGGTGGCGACTATCTCTCGATCTACGGCAACAACGATGCCTTGCTGAAAGAGGTCGGAGATCGCGTGGCCGGTGGCGATACGGTTGCCAGCGTGGGCAGCAGCGGGGGGGGCGAGGATTCGGGTTTATACTTCGAGATCCGCCACCAAGGACAGCCGCTGGACCCGATGCAATGGGTGCGGCTCAACTAGCTTACGGCCACGGGACGAGCGCCCGGGTGGGCGAAACAACGGAGTTTTCATGGGCAGCAAGCTGAAGCAGTTCGGTCTGGTGATGACCGGCGTGGTCGCCGGCGTGATGATCAGCCTAAATTTTTCCGCAAACGCCGACCGTAGCGCGCCGATGCCGCTGCCGGTCGATGAGTTGCGTGCCTACGCCGACGTATTCAATGCGATCAAGCAGGGCTATGTCGAGCCGGTCGAGGACAAGAAACTCATCACCGACTCGATCAGCGGCATGCTGTCGGGTCTCGACCCGCATTCGGCCTATCTCGATGCCGAGGCCTTCAAGGACCTTCAGGTCGGCACCCAGGGCGAGTTCGGCGGCCTGGGTATCGAGGTTGGCATGGAGGACGGCTTCGTCAAGGTGATTTCGCCGATCGAGGATACGCCTGCGTTCCGGGCAGGTGTGCAAGCCGGCGACCTGATCGTCAAGCTCGACGAAACGCCGGTCAAGGGCATGAGCCTGAACGACGCGGTCAAGCGCATGCGCGGCAAGCCGCGTACCGACATCACGCTCACCATCATGCGCAAGGGCGAGTCGCGTCCGATCGTGCTCACCCTCACGCGTGAGGTCATCAAGGTGCAGAGCGTGCGTTCCAAGGTGATCGAGCCTGGCTTCGGCTACCTGCGCATTGCGCAGTTCCAGGAGAACACCGCGGCCTCGGTGGTCGAGCATTTCAACAAGCTCGCTGCGGACGCTCCGCTGCAGGGACTGGTGCTGGACCTGCGCAACGATCCGGGTGGTCTGTTGCATGGCGCGGTGGGCGTTTCGGCGGCGTTCCTGCCTGCCAACACGCTGGTCGTGTCCACCGATGGGCGTACCGATGATGCCCGGCGCGAATACCGCGCCACCCCCGCGGACTACCTGCGCGGCACGCGGGACGACTTCCTGCGCCGGTTGCCGCCCGCAGCGAAGGATGTGCCGATGGTGGTGCTGGTCAACGCCGGCTCCGCATCCGCGTCAGAGATCGTCGCCGGTGCGCTGCAGGACCACAAGCGCGCCACCGTCATGGGGACGCAGACCTTCGGCAAGGGCTCGGTGCAGACCATCCTGCCGCTGAACAACAACACCGCCATCAAGTTGACGACGGCGCTTTACTACACGCCCAGTGGGCGCTCCATCCAGGCCAAGGGGATCGAGCCCGATGTCGTCGTCGAGGAAAGCGCCAATGGGTCGAGCCGCCGTGTGCGGGAGGCCGACCTCGTCGGCCACCTTGGCAACGGCAAGGGCGGCGAGGGTGAGGCCGCGAAACCGGAGGCTGGTCGTGGCGCCGATGCCGGTGCCGAGGAGGCCGAGCCGGTCCGATTCGAGCTCGCCGGCGAGAACGATCATCAGCTCCAGCAGGCTATCCGCCTTCTCAAGGGTGAGCAGATCGTCCAGAATCAGGAATAATCCATGATAAAGGGAGGGGCATGATGCGCAGGGAGACCGCCTATAAGCTTGCAGGCAGGCATCATGATCGTCCCGTGCCGGGCGCGGACATCCACAAGCAGCGTGAGATCCGCTTCAAGCCTTTGCCGCCGGGGCAGATGGAGAAGGCCTGGCGGGCGCTGCGCCTGCTCAAGGATCTTCACATCGAGCGCACGGCCGACCCGCTGTGTGTCGTGGTGCGCTACTCGGTGCTCGACTATTCGCTCGAGACGCTCGAGGACGCGCTGCGCGAGGCCGGCTTTGCACTCGAGAACTCGCTTTATGTGAGGCTGGTGCGGGCAATCGTGTATTTCAGCGAGGAGACCCAGCGTCACAACCTGCTCTCGCCCGAGCGCCTGATCAAGCAGTCGAACGAGGTCTATATCCAGGCATGGAACCACCATGCCCATGGTGACCACGATGACACTCCGCCCGAGTTGCGCGAGTACAAGTGAGTTCTGCAATGGATGACGAGCAACTGCTGCGTTACAGTCGGCACATTCTCCTGCCCGAGATCGGCGTCGAGGGTCAGCAGGCTTTGCTGGACGCGCGCATGCTCATCATCGGCGCCGGGGGGCTGGGGTCGCCTGCTGCCATGTATCTTGCAGCCGCGGGCGTCGGTACCATTGCGATCGCTGACGATGATGAGGTCGATCTCACCAATCTGCAGCGACAGATCCTGCATACGGCCGACATGGTGGGGGCGCCCAAGGTCGAATCAGCGCGCCTGACGCTGAACCGGCTCAATCCGCTCACGCGCGTCGAGCCGCTCAAGTTGCGGCTGGAGGGCGAGTCCCTTGCTGCCGAAGTTGCGCGTGCGGACGTGGTGCTCGACTGCTCCGACAATTTCGCCACCCGGCATGCCATCAACCGCGCCTGTCTGCAGCATCGCAAGCCGCTGGTCTCGGGGGCGGCGATTCGCTTTGATGGGCAGGTGTCGGTGTTCGATCTGCGCCGAGCCGACAGCGCCTGTTACCACTGCCTGTTTCCGGAGGGCGAGGATCTTGAAGAGGTCCGCTGTGCCGTCATGGGGGTGTTCGCTCCGATTGTCGGCATTGTTGGCACCACTCAGGCGGCCGAGGCGCTCAAGCTCGTGATTGGCTGCGGTAACTCGCTGGACGGCCGCTTGCTGCTGCTTGACGGCCTAGGCATGGAGTGGCGCAGCATCAGCCTCGGCAAGGATCCAGGCTGTGCAGTGTGCGCGCGTGCGGCCGCCTGACTGAGGGGCTGGTTACGCAGCGTGCGTTCAGCGTCTGGGGCGTGCGATGACGCGCAGGTCACGACCGATCGTGCGCATGTCGGTCACATCGAGTTGGGTCGCGTCGTCCAGCCGGGTCAGGGCGGGCAGGTTGAACAGCCCCTGGGCGGTGTCGCCGGCCAGCATGGGTGCGAAGTAGAGCAGCAATTCATCGACGCAGCCCTCGCGCAGCAAGGAGCCGTTGAGCTTCAGTCCCGCTTCGGCGTGTATCTCGTTGAAACCGAGGCGGCCGAGCTCTCGCATCAGCGCAGGTAGGGCTACTTTCCCGTTTGTGTCTGGCAGCACGATGATCTGGTGTCCGCTCTCGAGCAACGGCGCCATGCGCGCGTGCTCCTCGCACGCGGTGGCGATCAGGATCGGAGCACCCTGCAGAATACGAGCCGCTGCGGGAACCTCCAGTCGCGCATCGACGAGGATGCGCTGCGGCTGACGTTCACAGACTATGTCGCGTACGGTCAGCTGTGGATCGTCTTCGCGTACGGTGCCAATCCCGGTGAGGATGGCGCAGGCACGTGCGCGCCAGCGGTGACCGTCCCGTCGCGCCTCCGCGCCCGTGATCCACTGGCTGACGCCGTTGTTAAGCGCAGTCTTGCCGTCGAGGGTGGCAGCGGCCTTGAGGCGCAGCCAGGGCCGGCCGCGGGTCATGCGCGACACGAAGCCGATGTTGAGTTCGCGTGCTTCGGTGTCGAGCAGGCCGTGTTCGGTGACGATTCCTGCCGCGCGCAGGCGTGCCATGCCGCGGCCGGCCACCAGCGGGTTGGGGTCTTCCATTGCCGCGACGACGCGGCTGACGCCTGCCTCGATGAGGGCGTCGGCACACGGCGGCGTGCGACCGAAGTGCGAGCATGGCTCGAGCGTGACATAGGCGGTGGCTCCGCGTGCGTCGGCGCCAGCCTGCTGCAAGGCGTGGATCTCGGCGTGCGGTTCGCCAGCACGTTGATGCCAGCCTTCGCCCACCGTCCTGCCGTCGCGCAGCAGCACGCAGCCGACGCGAGGGTTGGGAGAAGTGCTTTCCAGTCCGCGCCGGGCGAGCGCGAGCGCGCGCGCCATCGCGGCATGGTCAGTTGCCGAAAAGGTCATCTTCGGATGTGGCAGGCGGGTTTGCTGCACCGCGTCCCCGCTTGGGGCGACTCTGTACCTCACGGATCACTTCCGAGAACTCGTCGACATCGGCGAAGTTGCGATACACGGATGCAAATCGGATGTATGCCACCTTGTCGAGCTTCTTGAGCTCCTTCATGACCAGTTCGCCAATCTTCTCGCTCGGGACTTCCGGTTCGCCCATGGAGAGCAGGCGCGCTTCGATGCGGTCGACCGCAGCATCAATGGCCTCGATGGTGACAGGTCGCTTGCGCAGCGCCAGCTTCATGCTGCCGGCGAGCTTGGCGTGGTCGAACTCGCTGCGGTTGCCGTTGCGCTTGACGATATGCGGCATCTTCAGGTCGATGCGCTCGTAGGTGGTGAAGCGCTTGTCACAGCTCACGCAGCGGCGGCGGCGGCGGACGACGTCACCGTCCTCATTCTCGCGGGTGTCGGTGACCTGGGTGTTGGGATCGCCGCAGAAGGGGCATTTCATGGCCGGGGGGGCTCGTGGGCGGAGCGGGCCTCAAGTCGGCACGCGCCCCGCCCCGCAGCTTACTTGCCGTAGACCGGGAACCTGGCGCACAGCTCGGCCACCTGGCCGCGCACGCGCTCGATGACTGCCTGGTCTTCCGGGGCGTCGAGCACGTCGGCGATGAGGTGTGCAATACGCTCGGACTCGATCTCGGTAAAGCCGCGCGTGGTCATCGCCGGCGAGCCGATACGGATGCCCGAGGTGGTGAACGGCTTCTCCGGGTCGTTGGGAATCGAGTTCTTGTTGACCGTGATATGGGCGCTACCCAGCACGGCTTCGGCAGCCTTGCCGGTGATCTTCTTGTTGCGCAGATCAACCAGGAAGACGTGCGATTCGGTGCGACCGGAGATGATGCGCAGGCCGCGCTCCTCTCCCAGGACACGCGCCATCACGCGCGCGTTGGCGATGACCTGTTCCTGGTAGTTGCGGAACTCGGGTGTTCCTGCTTCCTTGAAGGCTACCGCCTTGGCTGCGATCACGTGCATCAGCGGGCCACCCTGCAGACCGGGGAAGATCGCAGAGTTGATCGCCTTCTCGTGCTCGGCCTTCATCAGGATGATGCCGCCGCGCGGGCCGCGCAGCGTCTTGTGGGTGGTCGAGGTGACGACGTCGGCGTGCGGCACCGGGTTGGGGTAGAAGCCCGCAGCGATGAGGCCGGCATAGTGCGCCATGTCGACCCAGAAAATGGCGCCGATCTCCTTGGCGATCTTCGCAAAGCGCTCGAAGTCGATGCGCAACGAATAGGCGGAGGCACCTGCGATGATGATGCGCGGCTTGTGTTCGCGCGCGAGTGCTTCCATCTTGTCGTAGTCGATCTCTTCCTTGTCGTTGAGACCGTAGGCGACGACGTTGAACCACTTGCCGGACATGTTCAGCGGCATGCCGTGGGTGAGGTGGCCGCCTTCGGCCAGGCTCATGCCCATGATGGTGTCGCCCGGTTTGGCGAAGGCCATCAGCACTGCCTGGTTGGCCTGGGAGCCGGAGTTCGGCTGCACGTTCGCGGCCTCGGCGCCGAACAGTGCCTTGAGGCGGTCGATGGCGAGCTGCTCGGCCACATCGACATGCTCGCAGCCGCCGTAGTAACGCTTGCCGGGGTAACCCTCGGCGTACTTGTTGGTGAGCTGGGAGCCTTGAGCCTCCATGACCGCGGTGGAGACGTAGTTTTCGGAGGCGATCAGCTCGATGTGATCTTCCTGACGGCGGTTTTCTGCCTGCACGGCAGCCCAGAGTTCAGGGTCGACCTTGGCGAGGGTGTCTTGCGCGGAGAACATGGGGCGAAGTCTTCAGCGGTTGATTAAAAAGGAATTCTACCATGTGGTGCGCCGCCGCAAGCGAGTGGGTCCGGTGTTCGCTGGTGTGCCCCGGTGCGTCCGCCTCAGGGGTGAGGCAGTTCGTCCATGCTGCTGCCAAGATGGGTCTGGTCTGCCCAGCACTCCAGCCGCCACCCCTGCGCGTCGTGCGCGATCCAGTTGAGCGCCGCGTTCGGAATCGCGAAGTCGCGTGCGGCCTCGAGCGGCTTTCCGGACGCCAGCCGGTGGATGATGTCGAGCACGCCGCCATGGGTGACGACCAGCACTGTCTGCCCTGTGTGGGCGCGCAGGATCGCGTCCATTGCTTGACGCACGCGGGCATCGAACTCGGCCAGGCTCTCGCCGCCGCCGGGGAATGAGTAGGCCGGGTTGCGTCCTTTGAAGTGCCGCCAGACTTCAGGATGCTGGGCCTCGGCCTCATCGTAGGTCCGCCCCTGGAGCACTCCGTAGTGGCGCTCGCGCAGCCCGCTGTGAGGTAGCGGCTGCAGCCCGCAGGCGCTGGCGGCTGCAGCTGCTGTCTGCAGTGCGCGGGCGAGGTCGCTGCTGTACAGCGCGTCGAAGCGGTGCGCGGACAATACGCGGGCGGTGGCGGCCGCCTGGCGGCGACCGGTGTCATTGAGCGGCACGTCGATATGCCCCTGGAGGCGCAGTTCTGCGTTCCAGGGGGTTTCGCCATGGCGTACGAGACAGAAGCGGGTCAGCACGTTCTTACCAACCGTCCTTCTCGCCGCCTTCCTCACCCCAGCCTCCGCCGCCGCTCGGGGCCTCGATGCGGATGGTGTCGAGGTCGACCTCCACCTTGGCATCGAGATTGCCCGTGACCAGCTGCGGGAAGGCAATCAGCAGGGCGATCATGATGATCTGGATGATCACGAATGCGACCGAGCCCGCATAGATCTCCTGGGTGCGCACGCCCGGCACGCGCTGCCCCGTGACGCGGTCGACGAAGGAGGATACGGGGGCCACGCTGCGCAGGTAGAACAGCGCGAAGCCGAAGGGCGGCGTGAGGAAGGAGGTCTGCAGGTTCATCGCGATCAGGACCCCGAACCAGATCAGGTCGATGCCGAGCTTGTCGGCGACCGGCGCGAGCAGCGGGATCAGGATGAAGGCGATCTCGAAGAAGTCGAGGAAGAAGCCGAGGAAGAAGATCATCGCATTCACGAACAGCAGAAAGCCGATCTGCCCGCCCGGAAGCTGGTCGAACAGATGCTCGACCCACTGCTTGCCATCGACTGCAGTGAACGTGAAGCTGAACACCGTGGCGCCGATGAGGATGAACATCACGAACACCGACAGCTTTGTCGTGGCTTCGAGCGCCTCCACCAGCTTGCCGAAGCTCAGACGGCGACGGGCGAGGGCCATCAGCAATGCGCCGAGTGCGCCCATCGCACCACCTTCGGTCGGCGTCGCGATGCCGAGGAAGATCGTGCCGAGCACCAGGAAGATCAGCGCCAGCGGCGGCACGAGTACGAAGGTGACGCGTTCGCTGATGCGTGACAGCAGGCCAAGGCCGAGCAGCTTGTTGATGCCGGCCAGAACGAGTGCCAGCGCGGTGCCGAAGGTGAGCGCCACGACCGCAACTTCCTCGCGCCCCGGTGGAACCGCGCTGGCGCTGAGTTGCGGGTAGATCCCGGCGAAGCCGATGGTGGCCAGCGCGATCAGGACGCCGAACACGACCAGTGAGCGAAGGCCCGAGCTGCCATCGGGCTGGCGGAACTTGAGCGCCTCGGGCGGCAGGGCAGGCACCAGCTTGGGCCGGAAGATTGCCACGCCGATGATGAACAGGGCGTACATCGACACCAGAATGAAGGCGGGCAGGAAGGCGCCCTTGTACATGTCTCCGACGCTGCGACCGAGTTGGTCTGCCATCACGATCAACACCAGCGAGGGTGGGATCGCTTGGGCCAACGTGCCGGAGGCCGTGATCGCGCCGCATGCGATCGGCCGGCTGTAGCCGTAGCGCAGCATGATCGGCAGCGAAATCAGGCCCATCGAGATGACCGAGGCTGAGACGACGCCAGTGGTGGCGGCGAGCAGTGCGCCGACGAAGATCACCGCCAGCGCGAGGCCGCCGCGCACTGGGCCGAAGACCTGACCGGCGGTGTCGAGCAGGTCCTCGGCCATGCCGCTACGTTCGAGCACGAGCCCCATCAGGGTGAAGAAGGGGATGGCGAGCAGGATGTCGTTCTGCATGATGCCGAACACCCGCAGCGGCAGGGCCTGGAACAAGGTGCCTGGCAGCAGGCCAAGCTCCATGCCGATGAAGCCGAACAGCAAGCCGCAAGCCGCCAGCGCGAACGCGACCGGAAAGCCCGAAATCAGGAAGAACACGACGGCGCCGAACATGATCGGCGCGAGGTTGGCAGAAATGAACTCGATCATTGTCCGGCCTTGGCTGCAGGTGCGTCGGGTGCAGCGCCGGAGTCGGCGTGCGGGTCATGGGGCAAAGCCATCGGGTCGGGGCCAGCGCCGCGCAGGAAGGCGATGCGCTTGATCAGCTCCGACAGCCCTTGCAGGGCGAGCAGGCCGAAGCCGGCGGGGACGAGGGCATACAGGGGCCAGCGGATGAGGCCGCCAGCGTTCGACGATACCTCGCCGGTCTTGATTGCGGACATCACGATCGGCCAGGCAAAGACAGACAGCAGGTAGCACATCGGCAGCAGGAAGATGACGATTCCGCCGATATCAACCCAGGCGCGTGTACGCGCTGAAAACTTGTTCGACAGCACGTCGATGCGGACATGCGTGTTCTTGAGCAGGGCGTAGCCGCCGCCCAGCATGAAGACCGCCGCATAGAGGTACCACTGGATCTCGAGCATCGCGTTCGAGCCAATGTTGAGCGTCTTACGTACGATGGCATTGCCGGCGCTGATGAGGGTAGCTGCAAGCACGAGCCAGATCAGTGTGCGGCCGACGAGGTTGCTGATCGCATCGATCAGTCTGGATATCTTGAGTAGCGGTCCCATGGCAGGGCAGGCTTTCCTAAGGTGAATGCGTGCCGCGCGGACACGATTCCGCCCTCGTGTCCACGCGGCGCACGAGGGCGGTGATCATCAGGCAACGCCCTGCCGGAGCGGGTCATTGCCTCAGAGGTCGATCAGAGCTTCTGTGCCGCCATGTACTGGTCGTAGCTGCCATCCGCCAGCGGAATCCACTGATACTGGTCGCGCATGAAGCGCTCGTAGTCAGCGAACACCTTGCGCCAGTTGGCGTTGGTGTCGTTCAGTTCCTTGTAGACCTCGTTGCGTGCCTTGAGCGCGGCGTCCATGACTTCGCGCGGGAAGCGCTGCAGCTTGGCGCCTTCGGCGATGAGTTGCTTGAGCGCGGTCGGGTTGCGCGCGTCGTACATGGCCTGCATGTTGACGTGGGCGTGGGATGCCGCAATCTGCACGATCGTCTTGTACTCGGGCGACAGGGCGTTGTAGGCCTTGTCATTGACGTACAGCGAGATCTGCGCACCGCCTTCCCACCAGCCGGGGTAGTAGTAGAACGGAGCGACCTTGTGGAAGCCGAGCTTGAGGTCATCGTAGGGGCCGACCCACTCGGTGGCGTCGATGGTGCCGCGCTCGAGCGCCTGATAGATCTCGCCGCCAGGAATGTTCTGCGGTACGCCGCCGAGCTTGCTGACGACGCGGCCGGCGAAGCCGCCGATGCGCATCTTGAGGCCGTTGAGGTCGGCCGGCGTCTTGATTTCCTTGCGGTACCAGCCACCCATCTGCGCGCCGCTGTTGCCCATCGGGAAGTTCACGATGTTGTAGCCAGCGAAGAACTCACGCATGAGCTTGAGGCCGTTGCCGTCGTAGAACCACGCCGTGAGCGAGCGCGAGTTCATGCCGAAGGGGATGGCGGTGTCGATGGCAAAGGTCTCGTCCTTGCCAAAGAAGTAGTAGCCGCAGGTATGGCCGCACTCGACCGTGCCCTGCTGTACGGCATCGACGACGCCGAAGGCCGGCACCAGTTCGCCCGGTGCATGAACCGAGACCTGGAACTTGCCGCCGGTGGCGTCCGATACCAGCTTGGCGAACACGTCGGCCGCGCCGTGGATGGTGTCGAGTGCCTTGGGGAAGCTCGAGGTCAGACGCCAGCGGACTTGTTCCTGCGCGTTGACGATGGCCGGTGCGGTGCCCGAGGCGAGGATGCCGGCAATGCCGGCGCTCTTGATGAATTTGCGACGCTCCATGGTTCCTCCTGTGGAAAAGCCTGTGTTCTGATGGTTCTCGGCTGACGACGATTATATGTAGCGCCTCGGGCGTCGAAAGCACGGAAAACCCTAATCGCCCCTGCGGCCGGGCAGGGCGTCGCCTTCAGCGGCCTGCAACCTTCATGCGTTCGATCAGCACCGAGCCGCACAGTTTGGCGCCGCGCGGCAGTGCATCGTTGCCGACGGCGACGATGTTGCGGAACATTTCGCGCAGGTTGCCGGCGATGGTGACCTCCTCCACCGCGTGCTTGATCCGGCCCTTTTCCACCCAGAAGCCCGCCGCGCCGCGCGAGTAGTCTCCGGTCACATAGTTGACGCCGTGGCCGAGCAGCTCGGTGACCAGCAGGCCCTTGTCCATGTGCTTGATCAGGCCTGCGAGGTCCTTGTCGCCGGCCTTGACGATCAGGTTGTGCGAGCCGCCGGCGTTGGCGGTCGTCTGCATGCCGAGCTTGCGTGCCGAGTAGGCGGAAAGGAAGTAGCCGTTGAGTACGCCATCGGTGACGACTTCGCGGTCGCGGGTGGCGACGCCATCGCTGTCGAAGGGGCTGGAGCCGAAGGCGCGTTTGAGGTGGGGGCGCTCGGAGATGCTGACCAGCGGCGAGAAGACCTGCTGGCCAAGGCTGTCGAGCAGGAAGCTCGACTTGCGGTAAAGCGAACCACCGCTCACCGCCTGCACGAAGTTGCCGATCAGCGCCACCGCCAGCGGGGCCTCGAACAGCACCGGCACCTCGCAGGTGCGGATCTTCCGCGCCCCCAGGCGAGCAATGGCGCGTTCGCCGGCGCGGCGGCCGATCTCCTCCGGCGACATCAGCTCGGCCGGGTCGCGGCGCGAGTCGTACCAGTACTCGCGCTGCATCGCGTCGCCCTCGCCGGCGATCACCGAGCACGACAGGCCGTGGCGGGTGGTGGCATAGCCGCCGATGAAGCCGTGGCTGTTGGCCGATACGAAGTGCGACTGCTGGATCGAGGTGTTCGCCCCCTCAGAGTTGCTGATCTGCGGGCTTACCGCGAAGGCTGCGTCCTCGCAGCGTCGAGCAAGCACGATCGCCTCATTGACGTCGATCGCCCAGGGGTGGAACAGGTCAAGCTCGGGCATGTCCTTCGCGCGCGCCATCAGTGCCGCATCGGCCAGGCCTGCGCAAGGGTCGGGCGCGGTGAAGCGCGCGATCGACAGCGCCGCGTCGACGGTGGCCTTGAGCGCCTTCCTGGAGAAGTCCGAGGTGCTGGCGTAACCGCGCTGCTGGCCCACGTACACCGTGACGCCGACGCCCTTGTCGCGGTTGTATTCGATGGTGTCGACTTCGCTCTTGCGTACAGCGATCGACTGGCCGAAGCCTTCCGAGACGTCTGTTTCGCACGCCGAGGCACCGCGCTTTCGGGCGTACTTGAGAATGTCGGTGGCGATATCGGCGAGGTGCGCCTGGGAGAAGGAGAAGCCTTGAGCGGACATGGAGCGGGCCGGGTGCGTGCAAAGGCTATAATCTTAACCCGATCAAGCCAGCCCCCATGTCCGCAATGCGTCCAGATTCGCGCCAGTCCCCCCATCCCGAGTCCGACGACGAGGCCTATGCCGAACCGCCGAGCAAGAGTAGCCGCAAGCGCGAGATGCTTGCCTTGCAGGATCTCGGCGAGCAGCTCGTCGCGCTGTCGGTAGACCAGTTGAAGAAGGTGCCCCTGCCCGAATCGCTGTTCGACGCCATCCGCGCCGCCCAGGGCTTCAAGATGGAAGCGCGCCGTCGCCAGCTTCAGTACATCGGCAAGCTGATGCGCAAGATCGACCCCGAGCCCATCCAGGCCCAGCTCGAAGTCTTCGCCGGCAATTCCGCTGCCGAGGTGGCGAAGATGCACCGCCTCGAACGCCTGCGTGCAGACCTCCTCGAGGACGACAAAGTGATCGGCGTCATCGCCGAGACCTGGCCGGGCGCCGATCTTCAATACCTGCGCACCCTGCGCCGCAACGCGCTCAAGGAGCGCGAGGCCGGCAAGCCGCCCAAGGCCTTCCGCGAGATTTTCCAGGTGCTGCGCCAGTTGCAGCTCCAGGCCGAGGCTGAAACTGAAGCAGAGGGTGCCGGACAGGATGATGCCGACGCGGACGATGGTGCCGAGAGCGGTAGTCACGCTCAATCCTGACCCCAGATAAACCCATACCGAGAACTCCTGCATGAGCGAACACATCCGTATCGGCCTGGTGTCGATCAGCGACCGCGCCTCCGAAGGCACCTATGAAGACCAGGGTATTCCGGCCCTGAAGGATTGGCTGGGCAAGGCGCTGAGTTCGCCATGGACCGCCGAGGCTCGCCTGATTCCGGATGATCGCGCCACCATCGAACGTACCCTCGTCGACTTGGTCGATGTGGCCGGCTGTAACCTGATCCTCACCACCGGGGGTACCGGGCCGGCGCCGCGCGACGTCACACCGGAGGCCACGCTGGCCATCGGCGACAAGGAGATGCCGGGCTTCGGCGAGGAGATGCGCCGCATCAGCCTCAACTTCGTGCCCACCGCGATCCTGTCGCGTCAGGTCGCGGTGATCCGCGGCAAGAGCCTCATCATCAACCTGCCCGGCCAGCCCAAGTCGATCCGCGAGACGCTCGAGGGGGTGCGCGACGTGGAAGGCGCGGTGCGCCATGTCGGCATCTTCGCCGCGGTTCCGTACTGCATCGATCTCATCGGTGGGCCCTACATCGAGACCGACGAAGCCGTGATCAAGGCCTTCCGGCCCAAGCATGCGATCCGTCCCCGGCAGGGCTGAGGTCGACGTGGAGATGGTGGCCGAGCTGTGCTGGGAGGAGCCCTCCGTCGCGCCCGGGGCGTCGGCGGGCTGCACGCCGATCGCTCACCGCGCACGCTGGCGCTCGGAGAATGGACTGCCGCCGCCGCGCCGGGTGGTCGTTGCCGACGACACGATGAAGGCGGACACCGCCTGGCGTCTGGCCTGCGAGGGTACGGCAGTGCTCTGGCGCGGCGATTACCACAACGCCCGCCAGTTGTTGCAGGCCATGGGGCGCCGCGCCGATTCGCGTCCGCGCAAGCGCACGCAGGCGCCGGCTACGACGGCGGAGGTCTTTCATCTCCACCGCATGGCCCAGGCGCAGCGCGCGCGTACGCTCGGCATGCTGCTGATTCCGGTCGAGGCGGGCGGGCGCATCGCGCTGCGACGCGCGCCGGATGTCACCGAGGTGCTGGCCGAGGCGCTTGCGCACACCTGCGACGCCGATCTTCTTGATGCGCCCTTCGTGCTCTCGCTGCGCGAGCTGCTCGGCCTCATCGGGGCGCACGAGTGGCGGCGCAAGGGCGTCGCCGTGCCGGCGCTCGGCGCACATATCCACCCGTGGTATGGCGTCTTCTCGCCGATCCGCGGTGAATACCTCGACCTCGTCGCGCGCGCGCCCTTGCCGGCGAGCACGCTCGCCTTCGATATCGGCACCGGCACAGGCGTGATCGCGGCCGTACTCGCCCGCCGCGGGGTGGCGCGCGTGGTGGCGACCGACCAGGATCCGCGCGCGCTCGGCTGCGCCCGCGACAACCTTGCCCGGCTCGGCGTCGGCGAGCGGGTCGAGGTGGTCGAGGCCGATCTGTTCCCGCCCGGTCGTGCGCCGCTGGTGGTGTGCAATCCGCCCTGGGTGCCGGCCAAGCCGACGGCGGCAATCGAGCGCGCGGTCTACGACCCCGACAGCCGCATGCTGCGCGGCTTCCTCGAGGGCCTCGCCGAGCACCTGACGGCGGACGGTGAGGGCTGGCTGATCCTGTCCGACCTCGCCGAGCACCTCGGCCTGCGCACGCGCGCGCAGCTGCTGGGCTGGATCGAGGGCGCAGGCCTG
Organism: Thauera sp. 27; assembly: GCF_000310125.2. Lineage (NCBI taxonomy): Bacteria > Pseudomonadati > Pseudomonadota > Betaproteobacteria > Rhodocyclales > Zoogloeaceae > Thauera > Thauera sp. 27. The sequence continues at coordinate 30,061 of NZ_AMXB01000013.1, read as the reverse complement.
CGTGTGCTCGGTCGAGAGGACATCCGCCCGCGCCACGCCAAGGCGGCTGACAGTGGCGATGCGCTGCACGCGGCGCGTGCAGCGGAGATCACCTCGCTGTGGCGGCTGGCTATTTCGGCATGATCCGGATCACCGGCCGCTGCAGGTGCTTGGCCGGCGGTGGCACCGACAGCTGACGCTGACGTTCCTGCTCGCGCCACCAGGCGCGCAGGCCGAGCAGCACGGCGAGCACCAGTGCATACACGAGCGGTTCGAGCACGTCGGCCTTCACCAGCCACCAGAAGTGCAGTACGCCGAGGATGGCGATGCCGTAGGTGGCGCGGTGCAGGGCCTGCCACCTACGCCCGCCCATGCGGCGGATGGCGAAGGTGTTGGAGGTTGCCGCGAGCGGAATCATCAGCACCAGGGCCGCGAAGCCCACGGTGACGAAGGGGCGCTCGAGGATGTCGCGTGCGATCGCGGGCCAGTCGAGATACAGGTCGAGCCAGATCCAGACTGCAAAATGGCCGAGCGCATAAGCGAAGGCGAACAAGCCCAGCATGCGGCGCAGGCGCAGCAGCCAGTGCAGGCCGCTGAGGCGGCGCAGGGGCGTGACCGCGAGCGTGAGCAGCAGCAGCCGCAGCGCCCAGTCGCCGGTGGCGTGGGTGAGGGTTTCGATCGGGTTGGCGCCGAGGGTGTCGGTCTGCCAGCCGAGAGCGAGCTGCCCTGCGGGGATCAGGCAGAGCACGAAGACGAGCGCCTTGATCGCGTTCAGCGCGAGCGGCGAGGGGGTGCGCAGCATCAGTAGTGCTTCCTCAGGTCCATGCCCTGGTAGAGGCTGGCGACCTGTTCGCCGTAGCCGTTGAACATCAGGGTCGGCCGTCGGCGCAGTTCGCCGATACGGCGCTCGGTAGCCTGGCTCCAGCGCGGATGCGAGACCTCCGGGTTGACGTTCGAGTAGAAACCGTACTCCTGCGGTGCGGCGCGGTTCCAGGCGGTGGGCGGTTGCTTCTCCGTGAGGCGGATGGTGACGATGGACTTTGCGCTCTTGAAGCCGTACTTCCAGGGCACCACCAGGCGTACCGGGGCTCCGTTCTGGTTGGGCAGGGTCTCGCCATACAGGCCGACCGCGAGCAGGGTGAGCGGATGCAGTGCCTCATCCATGCGCAGGCCCTCGCCATAGGGCCAGTCGAGCACCGGGCGGCGGGTCATGATTTCGCGGTCGTAATGGGTCAGGAACTCGACGTACTTGGCGCTGCCGAGAGGATCGACCTCCTTGAGCAGGGCTGCGAGCGGGAAGCCCACCCAGGGGATCACCATCGACCAGCCTTCGACGCAGCGCATGCGGTAGATGCGCTCCTCGAGCGGCGCGAGCTTGATCAGGTCGTCGATGTCGAAGGTGCGCGGTTTGCCAGCCAGGCCTTCGACGCTCACCGTCCATGGACGCACAGCCATGCGACCCGCGTTACGCGCCGGGTCGTCCTTGCCGGTGCCGAATTCGTAGAAGTTGTTGTAGGTTGTGACCGACTGGTAATCAGTCTTCGCCTCGTCGGTGCTGAGTGCCGACGGTAGGCCGGCGAGGGCCGTATTGGTACTGCTTCGCGCGGCCCGTGCCGGGGATGTCAGTCCGTGCCAGAGCGCGGCGCCGGCGGCAAGGCCGACACCCGAGCGGGTGATGAAGGCGCGCCGGTTTTCGAACAGCCGACGGTCGGTGATTTCGGAATTGAGAATGTCTGAGGGGCGCTTGATGAGCATGAGAGTGGAGGCTGCACGAAAAAACGTTTGTGAAGTGTACGAACAGACGCGCTGAACGACGATCGGTTCAGTGCATCGTTGGCATAGCGGTGGCCGCATGTCGGCTCGGGGTGGTTTCGGCTAGAATCGGGCGCTTCCTTCAGTCAAGACGCCGAGTAGCCGAATGTCCGCCTCCATGAAGATCCACATCGACGACGTCCGCATTCAGGAGATCAAGGAGCTTGTGCCGCCCGCGCACGTGCTGCGCGAGTTTCCGGCCACTCCGAAGTCGGCAGAGGTCGCTTACGAGGCGCGCCAGGCCATCCACCGCATTCTCTACGGCGCGGATGACCGCCTGCTGGTGGTGATCGGGCCGTGCTCCATCCACGATCCCGATGCCGCGATCGAGTACGCCACCCGGCTCAAGACTGAGGCCGAGCGCCTCAAGGACGACCTGCTGGTGGTGATGCGCGTGTATTTCGAGAAGCCGCGCACCACGGTGGGCTGGAAGGGCCTGATCAACGATCCCGGGCTGGACAACAGCTTCCGTATCAACGACGGCGTGCGCCTGGCGCGCAAGCTGCTGTGGGAGGTCAACGAGCTCGGCCTGCCCGCCGGTACCGAGTTCCTTGACATGATCACGCCGCAGTACATCGGCGACCTCATCTCCTGGGGCGCGATCGGTGCGCGCACGACCGAGAGCCAGGTGCACCGCGAGCTTGCCTCCGGCCTGTCCTGTCCGGTTGGCTTCAAGAACGGTACCGATGGCAACCTGCGCATCGCCGTCGATGCGATCAAGGCCGCGCAGGCGCCGCACCACTTCCTGTCGGTGACCAAGGCCGGTCACTCGGCCATCGTGTCGACCCGCGGCAACGAGGACTGCCACGCCATCCTGCGCGGCGGCAAGGAACCCAACTTCGATGCGGCCAGTGTCGAGGCTGCCTCGCGCGAGCTTGCCGGCGCCGGCGTGTGCTCCAAGCTGATGGTCGATTTCTCCCACGCCAACAGCCGCAAGCAGCACCGCCTGCAGATCGAGGTTGCGCGTGACGTGGCCGGGCAGATGGCGGCCGGTGACGATCGCATCATGGGCGTGATGGTCGAGTCCCATCTCAACGAAGGCCGCCAGGACCTGGTGCCGGGCAAGGCGCTCGAGTACGGCAAGAGCATCACCGATGCCTGCATCGGCTGGGAGGACAGCGTCGAGGTGCTCGATATCCTCGCCGAGGCCGTGCGCCAGCGCCGCGTCAAGCGCGCAGCCGAGTTCGAGTGAGCCTCGGTTCCTGACGGCACGACGCGTCCTGCCGTCAGCGGGCCGCGCACGTTTTCAGTGAGCGGGCGGAGTCGGGGCCATGGCCTTGCTTGAGCCGCGGCTGCGCAAGATCATCCATTGCGATTGCGACTGCTTCTATGCCGCGATCGAGATGCGTGACGACCCCGCGCTCGTCGGCCGGCCGGTCGCCGTTGGCGGGCGCGCCGAGACGCGCGGTGTGATCGCCACCTGCAACTACGAGGCGCGCGCCTTCGGTGTGCATTCGGCAATGCCGACGGCGCGCGCGCTGCAACGCTGTCCTCAGCTCATCCTGCTGGCGCCGGATTTCGAGCGCTATCGCGCAGCCTCGCGCCAGATCCTCGCCATCTATCGCGACTACACTCCGCTGGTCGAGCCCCTGTCGCTGGACGAAGCCTACCTGGATGTGAGTGGCGTCGAGCGCTGCCGGGGCTCTGCCACTCTGATGGCGCAGGAGATCCGGGCGCGCATCCATGCCGAGGTCGGCATCACCGCCTCAGCGGGCATCGCGCCCAACAAGTTCATCGCCAAGGTGGCGAGTGACTGGAACAAGCCCGACGGGCAGTTCGTGGTGCGGCCCGAAGAGGTGGATGCGTTCGTTGCCGCGCTGCCGGTGAAGAAGATCTTCGGCGTTGGCAAGGTCACCGCGGAGAAACTCAACCGGCTTGGCGTGAATACCTGTGGCGAACTGCGGGCCTGGAGCGCGGCCGAGCTGACCCGTGAGTTCGGCAGCTTTGGCGCCAGCCTCTACCGGCTGTGCCGGGGCATCGACGAGCGCCCGGTGCAGCCCGACCGGGTGCGCAAGTCGCTGTCGGTGGAGACCACTTACACGCCGGACCTGCGCGATCTGGCCTCCTGCCGGAGCGCGTTGCTGGCGCTGCTGGAGGACTTTCGCCGCCGCTTCGAGCGGGCACAGGACCGGCCTCCGGTCCACAAGGCCTTCGTCAAGGTGAGGTTCGCCGACTTCAGCCGCACCACGGCGGAGTGCGTCAGCAGTGCGCCCGATGAGGGCGTTTGGCTGCGGCTGCTGGACGAAGCTCACGCCCGCAGCCCGCTGGCGGTGCGCCTGCTTGGGGTCGGCGTGCGTTTTGCGGCCGAGGCCGCGGACTCGGGCCCGGCACAGATCCCGCTTTTCGACCCCGCGCCGGGCGGATGAACGTCAGGCGTTCTTGCGCTTCTGCCACAGTACGTCGCCGCGGCCGCCGGCGCGGTTGAGCACGCGGCCGAGCACGAACAGCAGATCAGACAGGCGGTTGAGGTACTGGCGCGGGGCGTCATTGACTGCCTCTTCCAGTGCCAGCGCCACCAGCGCGCGTTCGGCGCGACGGCACACGGTGCGGGCGTGGTGGGCGTAGGCCGCAGCGCGGGTGCCACCGGGCAGGATGAAGTCCTTGAGCGGCTCGAGGTCCTCGTTGAAGCGGTCGAGTTCCTCTTCGAGGTGGGTCACCTGCTTGTCGGTGATCATGCTCATGCCCGGGATGCAGACCTCGCCACCGAGATCGAAGAGGTCGTGCTGCACGTTGGTGAGCAGGGCGCGCACCTCCTCGGGAAGCTCCTCGCACAGTAGGAGGCCGATGATGGCGTTGGTCTCGTCCACCTCGCCCAGAGCATGGATGCGCAGGCTGTTCTTGGAGACGCGCTTGCCGTCGCCCAGGCCGGTGGTGCCGGCGTCGCCGGTACGGGTGTAGATCTTGGAGAGGCGGTTACCCATGGTGTGCTCGTGTCCCGTGGTTGGTTGACGTGAACGTCAATTATAGGCGCCGCTTGCGCCTACATGCCATGCGCTGAAATTGACTTGCTGCCGGGCGAGGACGTAGCATGCAATACGTTGTGTATTACAAAAATGGCAAGGAGCCGACACGATGACCCTGTCGATCCGTCTCGACCCCGAACTCGAGTCCGAACTCGCGCGCGCTGCGGCGCAGACCGGGCGCAGCAAGAGCGAACTGGTGAAGGCCAGCTTGCGGGAGTATCTCGCCCGTGTCGCGCCGCGCAAGACACCGTATGAACTCGGCAAGGATCTTTTCGGAGGCCCCGACGCAGGACCGGGCGACCTCGCCGAACGCCGCAAGGACTATCTTTCGGAGTCGCTGCGTGCGAAGCATGATCGTTGACGCGGGTCCGCTGCTGGCATTGTTCAACCCGGCCGACCGTCATCATCAGGCCTGCGTGTCCTTCCTGCGCGGCAACGAGGTTTCGCTGGTGACGACCTGGCCCGTGCTGACCGAGGTCATGCACCTGCTGCGCTACAGTGTGGACGCGCAGTTGCGCCTGCTGAGCTGGATCGATCGCGGCGGGCTGGCGATCGTCGAACTGGAGCAAGGTTGCGTCGGCGCCATCGCCGCCCTGATGGACAAGTACCGTGACCGTCCGATGGATCTCGCAGACGCCTCTGTCGTGCAGCTTTCCACACAGAGTGGCTGTCGCGAGGTGCTGTCGATCGACAGCGACTTCGACGTTTACCGGCTGCCGGATGGCGCCTGGCTCAACAACCCGCTGCGCGACAATACGCATTGAATTGCGCCCCCGCGCGCGCAACCGAAGAACACGGCTTGAACTTCTCTCATATCTGGACCCTTCATGAAATCCGCTGAAATCCGCGACGCCTTCCTCAAATTCTTCGAATCCAAGGGCCACCAGATCGTGGCCTCGAGTTCGCTCGTACCGCACGAAGACCCGACGCTGCTGTTTACCAACGCCGGGATGAACCAGTTCAAGGACGTGTTCCTCGGCTTCGACAAGCGTGCCTACACGCGCGCCACCACCTCGCAGAAGTGCGTGCGCGCCGGCGGCAAGCACAACGACCTCGAGAACGTCGGCTACACCGCGCGCCACCACACCTTTTTCGAGATGCTGGGCAACTTCAGCTTCGGCGACTACTTCAAGCGCGATGCGATTTCGTACGCCTGGGAGTTGCTCACCGAGGTCTTCAAGCTGCCCAAGGACAAGCTCTGGGTCACCGTGTATGCCGAGGACGATGAGGCCTACGACATCTGGACCAAGGAAGTCGGCGTGCCCGCCGAGCGCGTGATCCGCATCGGCGACAACAAGGGCGCGCGCTACGCCTCGGACAACTTCTGGATGATGGGTGATACGGGGCCTTGCGGTCCGTGCACCGAGATCTTCTACGACCACGGCGAGCACATCTGGGGCGGCCCCCCGGGATCGCCCGAGGAAGACGGCGACCGCTACATCGAGATCTGGAACAACGTATTCATGCAGTTCAACCGCGATGAGCAGGGCGTGATGCATCCGCTGCCCAAGCCCTCGGTGGACACCGGCATGGGTCTGGAGCGCATCTCGGCGGTGCTGCAGGGCGTGCACGCCAACTACGAGATCGACCTGTTCCAGGCGTTGATCAAGGCCGCGGCCCGCGAAACGTCGGCCGCCGACATGGACTCGCCGTCGCTGAAGGTGCTGGCCGACCACATCCGTGCCTGTTCCTTCCTGATCGCCGATGGCGTGATCCCGGGCAACGAAGGTCGCGGCTACGTGCTGCGTCGCATTATCCGCCGTGCGATCCGCCACGGTTACAAGCTTGGCGCGCGCGCTGCCTTCTTCCACAAGATGGTGCCCGACCTGGTCGGCGAGATGGGCAGCGCCTATCCCGAGCTCAAGGACGGCGAGCGCCGCATCGTGGACGTGCTGCGCCAGGAAGAAGAGCGCTTCTTCGCCACCATCGAGAACGGCATGGCGATCGTCGAGGCCGAGCTCGCGGCGATGGAGGCCGCGGGCAAGAAGGTCTTCGACGGCAACACCGCTTTCAAGCTGCACGACACCTACGGCTTCCCGCTCGACCTCACCGCGGACATCTGCCGAGAGCGTGATGTGACCGTCGACGCCGTCGCCTTCGACGCCGCGATGGCACGCCAGAAGGAGCAGGCGCGTGCCGCAGGCAAGTTCAAGATGGCGGCCAACCTGGACTACGACGGCCCCGAGACCGCCTTCCACGGCTACACGCTGCTGGAGGAGAAGGGCAACATCCTCGCGCTGTACAAGGATGGCGCGCCGGTCAATGAGCTGCTCGAGGGCGAGATGGGGGTGGTGGTGCTCGACCACACGCCGTTCTACGCCGAATCCGGCGGCCAGGTCGGCGACCGCGGCGAGCTACGCGGCGGCGCAGGCATCTTCGGTGTGGAAGATACGCAGAAGATCCAGGCCGCGGTGTTCGGCCACCACGGCGTGGTGCGCACCGGCAGGCTGTCGGTGGGCCAGGGCGTGAGCGCCCGGGTGGACGTGGCCGCACGAGCCGCCACCGCGCGCAACCATTCGGTCACCCACATCATGCACAAGGCCTTGCGCGAGGTGCTCGGCGCCCACGTGCAGCAGAAGGGCTCGCTGGTGGACCCCGACAAGACCCGCTTCGACTTCGCCCACACTGCGCCGATGACGGCCGAGGAGATCCGTGAGGTCGAGGAGTTGGTGAACCGTGAGGTTCTCGCCAACACCGACACCCGCGCCGAGGTGATGGCGCTGGAAGCAGCGCAGAAGTCCGGCGCGATGATGCTGTTCGGCGAGAAGTACGCCGACGAGGTGCGCGTGCTGTCGATCGGCAGCTCCAAGGAGTTGTGTGGCGGGACCCATGTCGAGCGTACTGGCGACATCGGCCTGTTCAAGATCGTCGGCGAGGGCGGTGTCGCCGCCGGCATCCGCCGTGTGGAGGCGATCACCGGTGAGAACGCGCTGCGCTACACACAAGAGCAGGAGCGTCGTGTGCAGGGCATGTCCGCACTGCTCAAGGTCCAGCCCGACGAGGTCGCCGAGCGCGTTGCCGGCATTCTCGACAACGTACGCGCGCTGGAGAAGGAACTCGCCCGCCTCAAGGGCAAGCTTGCCGCCAGCCAGGGTGACGAGCTGGTGAGCCAGGCGGTGGAGATTGGCGGCCTCAAGGTGCTCGCCGCGATGCTCGAAGGCGCTGACGTGCCGACCTTGCGCGACACCATGGACAAGCTCAAGGACAAGCTCAAGTCGGCCGCGATCGTGCTGGCGAGCGTGGGCGAGGGCAAGGTCAGCCTGATTGCCGGTGTCACTGCCGACCACACCGCCAAGGTCAAGGCCGGCGAGCTGGTCAACTTTGTCGCCCAGCAGGTCGGCGGCAAGGGCGGCGGCCGTCCCGACATGGCCCAGGCCGGCGGCACCCAGCCGGAGAACCTGCCGGCGGCGCTGGCGGCGGTGAAGGACTGGGTGGCGGCGAAGCTCTGAGCGGCTTCGCACGGTAAGGCACGGGCAGCGTCATCGCCGCCCGTGCCGCACATCATGCGCCGTACTTGCGTGCCAGCGTGTCGTGCAGGGCGACGAACTCTTGCGACAGCTTGTGCTTGGGATCGAGGTGGATCATCGGTTTGGCCTGCTCGTGCGATTCCTTGATCTTCACCGAAGCCGACAGGTAGGGCTGCAACACGGGCAGACCTTCATCGATGAGTTCCTGCACCACCTTTTGCGGCAGGGTGGCGCGCGGCTGGAACTGGTTGACCACGATGCCCTCGACCTGCAGGTTGCGGTTGTGGTCGGACTTGATCTCCTGCACGTTCTCGAGCAGCGAGTACAGGGCCTTGCGCGAAAACTCGTCGCAGTCGAAGGGGATCAGGCAGGCGTCGGCCGCGATCAGCGCCGAACGGGTGAAGAAGTTGAGCGCGGGCGGCGTGTCGATGTAGACGCAGTCGAAGTCCTTTGCCAGCTCTTCGAGCGCATCGCGCAGCTTGTAGATCTTGTAGCGCGACTCGAGTTTGGACTGCAGCTCCTCGAGTTGCGGATGCGAGGGCATCACGTGCAGGCCCTCGAAAGGGGTGGCGACGATGAAGTCCTCGGTGCCGCGCGGGTTGAGCTTGAAGTTGAGTGTCTGGTCGAAGAAATCCGCCAGTGTGGCTTCGAGGTCCTCGCCATTCGCGCCGAGGAGGTATTGGGTCGAGTTGCCTTGCGGGTCGAGGTCCACGACGAGGGTGCGCTTGCCCTGTTGCGCGCTGATCGCCGCCAGGTTGCAGGTGATGGTGGATTTGCCGACTCCGCCCTTCTGATTGAACACCACTCGCCGCATGCCTTTCTCCCCCTGTTCGTATGCGCCACGCCCTGCCTGCGGCGCGTCCGGAGCCCGCATTCTGCCAAAAACGGCCGCTGGCGGGGTGTGTGGCGGTGTCCATCGCCGTCGTGATGCGCCAGATCAGTCCGGCGCGATGCCAAATGGGGGCGGCTGCGCTAAACTTCCGCGACGTCAATCGAGGTCGTTCCTGCGCCGCTCGACGCGCAGCCACAAAAACAATTCCGCTTTTCCGAGAACATCCCGAACGATGCCCACGCAGCGCGACCGTCCCGGTCCGCTGTCGCCCCGCGGGCGAAGTGCTCGCCCGCGTTTCAGACACGACATACCTCAAGACTCGCAGAGGGGAGAACATGGACCAGGATTTCATCGCCGCCGCACTCGACTATCACCGCTCGCCGACACGCGGCAAGATTTCAGTCGTGCCCACCAAGGGGCTCACCAACCAGCGTGACCTCGCGCTTGCCTATTCGCCCGGCGTGGCGGCAGCCTGCGACGCCATCGTTGCCGATCCTGCGGAGGCCTTCGAACTCACCAGCCGTGGCAATCTGGTTGCGGTGGTCACCAACGGTACAGCGGTGCTCGGCCTGGGCAACATCGGGCCGCTGGCCTCGAAGCCGGTCATGGAGGGCAAGGGCTGCCTGTTCAAGAAATTCGCCAACATCGACGTCTTCGATATCGAACTGGCAGAGAACGATCCCGACAAGCTGATCGAGATCATCGCCGCGCTCGAGCCCACCCTGGGCGGCATCAATCTCGAGGACATCAAGGCACCCGAGTGCTTCTACATCGAGCAGAAGCTGCGCGAGCGCATGAAGATCCCGGTCTTCCATGACGACCAGCACGGCACCGCCATCATCTCTGCCGCGGGCCTGCTCAATGGCCTCAAGGTCATCGGCAAGGACATCGACAAGGTCAAGCTGGTGTGCTCGGGTGCCGGCGCGGCGGCGATCGCCTGCCTCGATCTGATGGTCAGCCTCGGTCTGAAGCGCGAGAACATCTTCGTCTGCGACTCCAAGGGGGTGATCTTCGTGGGCCGCGAGGCCAACATGGAGCCGACCAAGGCGCGCTACGCCCAGACGACCGATGCACGCACGCTGGGCGATGCGATCGTCGGCGCCGACGTCTTCCTTGGCCTGTCCACCGCCGGTGTGCTCAAGCCCGAGATGGTCGCTAAGATGGCCGACCAGCCGCTGATCTTCGCGCTCGCCAACCCGAACCCCGAGATCCTGCCGGCCGACGCCAAGGCCGTGCGTCCGGACTGCATCGTCGCTACCGGCCGTTCGGACTTCCCGAACCAGGTCAATAACGTGCTGTGCTTCCCCTTCATCTTCCGTGGTGCGCTGGATGTGGGTGCGACCACGATCAACGAGGAGATGAAGCTCGCCTGCGTGAAGGCGATCGCCGAACTGGCCGAAGCCGAGGCCAGCGACATCGTCGCCAGCGCCTACGGTGGCCAGGAGCTGAGCTTCGGCCCCGAGTACATCATCCCCAAGCCCTTCGATCCGCGCCTGATCGTCAAGATCGCCCCCGCGGTGGCGAGGGCGGCGATGGACTCGGGCGTGGCGACCAAGCCGATCGAGGATTTCGACGCCTACGTCACCAGCCTCAACGCCTTCGTCTATCAGTCCGGCATCGTCATGAAGCCCGTCTTTTCGGCGGCCAAGGCCGTGCCGCCCGAGCAAAAGCGGGTGATCTACTGCGAGGGTGAGGACGAGCGCGTGTTGCACGCGGTGCGCGTGGTGCTCGACGAAGGCCTGGCGCGCCCGATCCTGATCGGCCGTCCCGAGGTCATCGAGATGCGCATCAAGAAGATCGGCCTCAACCTCCGGCCCGAGCGTGACTTCGAGATCGTCAATCCGGAATCCGATCCGCGCTACCGCGAACTGTGGAACGAGTACTACCGGTTGATGAAGCGCGACGGCGTGACGCCCGACCTCGCCAAGGCCAAGATCCGCCGCGATACCACCCTGATCGGCGCCATGCTGCTGCGCCGCGGGGACGCCGACGCGATGGTGTGCGGCACCTTCGGTACCTACGATTACCATCTCAAGCAGGTGGAGGACGTCATTGGCCTCGCGCCTGGCGCCAAGCAGTTCGCAGCGATGAACCTGCTGCTGCTGTCCAAGCGCATGCTGGCGATCACCGATACCTACGTCAATGAGAATCCGAGCGCCGCAGAGGTGGCCGAGATTGCCCGCATGGCTGCTGAAGAGCTGAGCCGTTTTGGCATCGAGCCGAGCGTGGCGCTGCTGTCGCACTCCAACTTTGGCAGCTCGGGCTCGGCCTCGGCACGCAAGATGCGCGAAGCCTGCGAGATCCTGCGTGCGACCGTGCCTGGCCTGAATGTCGACGGCGAGATGCACGGCGATGCCGCGCTCTCCGAAGAGATTCGCGACAAGCTGCATCCGGACTCCGACCTGAAGGGCGAAGCCAACCTGCTGGTGATGCCCAACCTCGACGCCGCCAACATCTCCTTCAACCTGATGAAGATGGCCAATGGCGATGGCGTGTCGGTTGGGCCGATCCTGCTCGGGGCGGCGAAGTCGGTGCACATCGTGACGCCGTCGGCGACCGTGCGCCGGCTGGTGAACATGACAGCGCTCGCCGTAGTGGATGCCAAGGAGTCGCGCAACGCCAGAGCTTGATTCGGGCGGGTGCTTTTGATGTGGGCGCAGGCGTCGCCCATGACATGGGGTGGCCGCGCGAGCGGCTGCCCCACATCGTTTCAAGGGAGCATGCGGTCTTGATTGCATTGCCTGATCTTCTGTCGCGTCCGCTCTGTGTGGTCGGAGCGGCGCTGTTGCTTGCCTTCTCGGCACCCGTGCAGGCTGGCGATTGGTTGCTCGCGGCGACCGACACACGAGTCGTTCCCGGCCAACGCTTCGAGGTCGTCGTCGTCGCGGCGGGTAGCTCGGCACAGTGGCCGGATCGGCTGCCGGCGCGTATCGAGCTGCCCGGCGGCTCGCCCCAGGTCGCGATCGAACTCGTGGCCATGGCCGCGGCTCCAGGGGCTGCGGGCCAGCGGCGCTACTTTGCGCGCTGGCCGATGGAGGTCAATGGCGTGGTCACGCTGGCCCTGGCTGACCAGCCGCAGGCGCGTTTGCTGCTGGCCGCCGCCGCAACGACCGCCACCGATGCAGCGGAGCTTTCGCCAGCGGGCGCACTCGAGCAGATGGCGCCCGTTGCCAGGATGGCTGCCGGCACGCCGCCGGTCGAGCCGTCGGGCCTCGCCTTCCATGAGCCGATGTACTTCCTGGTCGGTGGCAGGGACCCCGTGTCGGCGCGTTTTCAGTTCAGCTTCAAGTACCGCATCTTCGCCGAGCAGGGCATCGTCGGCGAGAATATCCCGGTGGCGACAGGGCTGTACTTCGGCTTCACCCAGACCTCCTTGTGGGATCTGCAGTCCGAATCCAAGCCCTTTCGCGACTCGAGCTTCCGGCCAACGCTGTTCTACAGCGTCGCAGCGACAGACGCCGAGGATCGCCTCGCGCTGACCTTGTCCGGCGGCTACGAACATGAGTCGAACGGCAAGGAGGATACGCCGTCGCGCAGTATCGACCTCCTGTTCCTGCGCGCCGAGGGGCGCTACCTGTTTGCCGACGGACGCACCTATCTTGGTGTGGCGCCAAAGCTGTGGACTTATCTCGATCGTGACGACAACCCGGATATCGCTCGCTACCGTGGCCATGGCGAGCTCGCGCTGCGTCTCGGGCGCGATGACGGCTTGCTGTTTTCCGCCCTGGTCCGGCGCGGGACTGCCGGCAAGATCGGTACGCAGTACGACCTGTCCTACCCCATCCGGCGCAGCGTGTTTTCCGGTGTGGGCGCATTCGTGCACCTGCAGGCCTACAGAGGGTACGGCGAGACCCTGCTCGAGTACGACGAGAAGAAGGACCCACAGTACCGACTGGGGATTTCGCTGGTACGCTGAGCGCCACCATGAGGAGCCGCCCATCTGGGCGGGCAACGAAAAAGAGGAGATCACGCATGAGCCACGCGATTCGTTTTCACCGCACCGGCGGCCCCGAAGTCCTGCAGTGGGAGGCGGTGGTGTTGCCGCCTCCGGCGGCGGGCGAGGTGCGGCTGCGCCACCACGCGGTTGGACTCAACTTCATCGATACCTATCATCGCAGCGGGCTCTATCCGCTTGCGCTGCCCTCCGGTCTGGGCATGGAGGCGGCGGGCGTGGTCGAGGCGGTGGGCGAGGGCGTTACCGAGGTGAAGGCAGGCGACCGCGTGGCCTACACCAACGGCCCGCTCGATGCCTATTCCGAGCAGCGCAACATCCCGGCGCGCTTCCTGGTACCACTGCCCGATGACATCTCCTTCGAGCAGGGCGCGGCGATGATGCTGCAGGGGATCACCGCACACTATCTGCTGCATTCGACCTACCCGGTGAAGGCCGGCGAGACGATCCTGGTACATGCGGCCGCGGGCGGCGTGGGCTCGATCCTCGTACAGTGGGCCAAGCTGCTCGGCGCCACCGTGATCGGCACGGTGGGCAATGACGACAAGGCGGCGCGCGCGCTGGCACTTGGTTGCGACCACGTCATCGTCTATGCGCGCGAGCGCTTTCCCGAGCGCGTGCGCGAACTGACCGCAGGTAGGGGCGTGGCCGTGGTCTATGACTCGGTCGGACGCGACACCTTCCTCGACTCGGTGTCCTGCCTGCAGCGGCGGGGTACCATGGTGAGTTATGGCAATGCCACCGGGCCGGTTGCGCCGTTCGACTGCGCGCTGTTGCACAAGTCGGGCTCGGTGTTCGTGACCCGCCCCGGTCTGCCCGACTACATCGCCACGCGCGAGGAGCTGCTCGAGCGTGCAGCAGCGCTGTTCGAGGTGGTGCGCGGCGGCAAGGTCCGGATCGAGATCATGCAGCGCTTTGCGCTCAAGGATGCCGCACAGGCGCATCGTGAGCTCGAAGGGCGCAGAACGACCGGTTCCACGGTGCTGCTGCCCTGAGTACGGGCGAGGGGGCGGGTCGGGTAGAATTGGCGCCATGAATTCCGCAGCCAGTTCCCCGGGCGAGTCGAGCCTCGCCCCCAGCGCTCCGCGCTTCGTCCACCTCCGCCTGCACTCCGAATACTCGATCACCGACGGTATCGTCCAGCTCGACCAGGCGATCGCCGTCGCCGCGGCCGATGGCATGCCGGCGCTCGGCATGTCCGATCTTGCCAACCTGTTCGGCATGGTCAAGTTCTACAAGGGTGCGCGTGGCAAGGGCATCAAGCCGATCATCGGCGTAGATGCCTGGATCCAGAACGAAGCCGAGCGCGACAAGCCGCAGCGCGTGCTGCTCATCTGCAAGAGCCGTGCAGGCTACGGTCAGCTGTGCGAGCTGCTGACGCGCGCCTATCTGGAGAACAAGCACCGCGGCCGTGCCGAGATGCGTCGTGCGTGGTTCGAGGGCGGTGCGGCGAGCGAACTGTTGTGCCTGTCAGGTGCGATGAGCGGCGACATCGGCGCCGCCATCGCTGCCGGCAACCGCGACCTTGCCGAGCAACTCGCGGCCGACTGGGCCCGCCTCTTCCCGGGGGCGTTCTACATCGAGGTCCAGCGCGCCGGCCATCCCGGCACCGAAGCCTACATACGCCATGCGGTGGACATCGCCGGGCGGCTCGGCCTGCCGGTGGTGGCGACCCACCCGGTGCAGTTCCTCAAGCGCGAGGACTTCCGCGCCCACGAGGCGCGCGTGTGCATTGCCCAGGGCTATGTGCTCGCCGACAAGCGCAGGCCGCGCGACTTCACCGAGGAGCAGTACCTCAAGAGCCAGGCCGAAATGTGCGAGCTCTTCGCCGACCTCCCCGAGGCGCTCGAGAACGCGGTCGAGATCGCACGCCGCTGCTCGCTCACGGTACAGCTGGGCAAGAACTTCCTGCCGCTGTTCCCGACTCCCGAGGGCATGACGCTGGACGACTTTCTCGTCCACGAGGCCAAGGCCGGCCTCGAGCGGCGCCTCGCCCAGCTCTACCCCCATCCCGAAGAGCGCGAGAAGCAGCGCCCGCGCTATGAGGAGCGGCTCAAGTTCGAGACCGACACCATCATCCAGATGGGTTTTCCGGGCTACTTCCTGATCGTTGCCGACTTCATTCGCTGGGGCAAGAAGAACGGCGTGCCGGTGGGCCCGGGCCGCGGCTCGGGCGCGGGT
This sequence comes from Thauera sp. 27, assembly GCF_000310125.2. Classification (NCBI taxonomy): domain Bacteria; kingdom Pseudomonadati; phylum Pseudomonadota; class Betaproteobacteria; order Rhodocyclales; family Zoogloeaceae; genus Thauera; species Thauera sp. 27. The sequence continues at coordinate 14,875 of NZ_AMXB01000013.1, read as the reverse complement.
TCGCTGGTGGCCTATTCGCTCGACATCACCGACCTCGACCCGCTCGAGTACGCGCTGCTGTTCGAGCGCTTCCTGAACCCGGAGCGGGTGTCGATGCCCGACTTCGACATCGACTTCTGCCAGGACAACCGCTACCGCGTCATCGAGTACGTGCGCGAGCGCTACGGCAAGGACGCAGTCAGCCAGATCGCCACCTTCGGCACCATGGCCTCAAAGGCGGTGGTGCGTGACGTCGGCCGCGTGCTCGACCTGCCCTACGGCCTGTGCGACCGCCTGTCCAAGCTGATCCCGATCGAGGGCGCCAAGCCCGTCTCGCTGAACAAAGCCTACGAGATGGAGCCGCAGATCGGCGAGATGATGAAGGACGGCAACGACGGCGAGGCCATCCAGACCCTGTGGGGGCTGGCGCAGCCGCTTGAGGGTTTGAGTCGCAACGTCGGCATGCACGCCGGCGGGGTGCTGATCGCGCCCGGCAAGCTCACCGACTTCTGCCCGCTCTACATCGCCGACGGCGATGACGCCACGCCGGTTTCCCAGTTCGACAAGGACGACGTCGAAGCCGTCGGCCTGGTCAAGTTCGACTTCCTCGGCCTGCGAAACCTCACCATCATCGAGCTCGCGCTGGAATACATCGCGCGCATGACCGGCAGCCGCCCCGACCTCATGAGCCTGGGCTTCGAGGACCCTGCCGCCTACCAGATCCTGAAGGACGCCAACACCACGGCGATCTTCCAGGTCGAATCGGACGGCATGAAGAAGCTGCTCAAGAAGCTCGCGCCCGACCGCTTCGAGGACATCATCGCGGTGCTCGCGCTCTATCGCCCCGGTCCGCTCGGCTCGGGCATGGTGGATGACTTCATCCTGCGCAAGAAGGGCCAGCAGGAGATCGACTACTTCCACCCCGACCTGAAAGCCTGCCTGGAACCGACCTACGGCGTCATCGTGTACCAGGAACAGGTGATGCAGATCTCGCAGATCATCGGCGGCTACACCCTGGGCGGCGCCGACATGCTGCGTCGCGCGATGGGCAAGAAGAAGGCCGATGAGATGGCCAAGCATCGCGCCACCATTGCCGAGGGCGCCAAGCACAAGGGCTACGACCCGGCGCTCGCCGAGCAGCTCTTCGACCTCATGACCAAGTTTGCGGAGTACGGCTTCAACAAGTCGCACACCGCCGCCTACGCGGTCGTCACCTACCACACTGCCTGGCTCAAGGCGCACCACTGCGCCGCCTTCATGGCGGCGACGATGTCGTCCGACCTGGACAATACCGACACCGTCAAGATCTTCTACGAGGATACGGTCGCCAACGGCATCGCGGTGTTGCCGCCGGACGTGAACGAATCCGACTACCGCTTCGTGCCGGTGGACCGCAAGACCATCCGCTACGGCCTGGGTGCGGTGAAGGGCGTGGGTGAGCCAGCGGTGCGGGCGATCCTCGCGGCGCGCGAGAAAGCGGGTGTTTTTCGCGACCTGTTCGATTTCTGCGAGCGCGTCGACCGCCGCATGGTGAACCGCCGCGTCATCGAGGCGCTCATCCGCGCTGGCGCAATGGACACGTTGTCAGGCCACCAGGGCCTGGACCGCGCCCAGCTGATGGCCACCGTGGCACTGGCGATGGAAGCTGCCGAGCAGGCGGCGGCCAACGCCATGCAGGGAGGCCTTTTCGACCTGATGCCGGAGGCTGCGGGTGCGGCGCCCGAGTTCGCCAGGATCCGCCCCTGGACCGAGCGCGAGCGGCTCAAGGAGGAGAAGCTTGCGATCGGCTTCTTCCTCTCCGGCCACCCATTCAATGCCTTCAAGTCCGAGGTGCGTCGCTTCGTCCGCCGCACGCTGGCCCAGCTCGAGCCCTCGCGCGACCTCACCATGCTCGCCGGCGTTGTGATGGAGCAGCGCACCAAGGTTGGCAACCGCGGCAAGATGGCCTTCATTCTGCTCGATGATGGCACCCAGCCGCGCGAGGTCACGGTGTACTCCGAGGTTCTGGAGGCCAGCCGCGGCAAGATCGTCACCGACGAGGTGCTGGTGGTCGAGGCCAAGGTGAGCAACGACGACTTCTCCGGCGGGCTGCGCATCAACGCCGACCGCCTGCTCACGCTTGGCGAGGCGCGCAGCCGCTTCGCGCGCGCGCTGGCTTTGCGCATCAACGGCGAGGCCGCAGCGAGCGGAGGCCCCCTCGCTGCGGCGGGCAAACTGCAGACCCTGCTCGAGCCCTTCCGTGACGGCGGCTGTCCGATTCGCGTGCGTTACCGCAATGCTGCGGCCGAGGCCGAACTGCCCTTGGGCGAGGCGTGGCGCGTCAGGCTCGAGGACGCCTTGCTCGAGAGTCTGCGCGAGTGGCTGCCACCCGAGGCCGTCGAGGTGGTTTACCCGGCGTGAGCATTGCCACCGCGTCGTTCAGGCATAGGCCAGCTCCGGTTCCTTGCCGCTGAGTTGCTGGGCACGGATCAGCGCTGCGGTGAGGTTGTCGGTGACGTTTCCGTCGCCAAGCTGGTCCAGGAAGCCCGAGCGGAAAACCAGCGAGCCCGGCTGCGCGTTCAGGCCGCAGAGCACCAGGTAGGCGCCGCGTTTGCCGAGGTTGCGATGCAGGGTCTGCAGGATGTCCAGGCCGGTGGTGTCGATGCTGATGACCTTGTCCATGTCCAGAATGACCACGTCGGGATGTCCATCCTGCATCAGCAGCAGGTTCTCGAGCTTGTTGGCGGCGCCGAAGAACAGGCTGCCGAACATCTTGTAGGCGAGAATGCGTGGCGTACCGTCTTTACGTTCGACTGCACCTGCACCGTAGTAGTCCTCGAGTGCCACGCGCTCGATACGGGTGAGATCCGACATCCGGTAGATGAAGAACAGGCTCGCCAGCACCATCCCGATCTCGACTGCCAGCGTGAGGTCGAACAGCACGGTGATGAAGAAGGTGCCGAGCAGGATGGTGCGGTACTGCAGCGAGTAGCGTGTCAGTTCGCCAGGTGCGAAGGCGTGCCATTCGCCCATGTTGATGGCGACCACCACTACGATGGCCGACAACGTGGCGAGCGGGATGTGGCTGGCCAGGGGGGCGAGTGCGAGCACGATCGCCAGCAGCACGCCGGCATGGATCACGCCTGCGATCGGGGTGCGGCCGCCGCTGCGGATATTGGTGGCGGTGCGCGCGATGGCGCCGGTGGCGGCGAAGCCGCCGAACAGCGGCGCGGCGACGTTGGCGATGCCTTGTGCCATCAACTCCTGATTGGGGTCGTGGCGGTCGTCGATCTGGCTGTCGGCAACGCGGGCCGACAGCAGCGACTCGATGGCGCCGAGTAGCGCAATGGTGAGTGCCGGTGTGATCAGCTTGCCCAGCGTGCCCAGGCTGAGTTCGGGCAGGCCGAAGCTGGGGATCTCCTGCGGAATGCCGCCGAAGCGGCTGCCGATGGTGTCGACCGGCAGGGCGAACAGGGCATTGACTGCCGTCATGACGATCAGCACTGCCAGTGGGCCGGGCAGGCGGCGCATCCAGGCAGTGCGTGCAGCCTGCCGGTTCCAGCCCACCAGAATGACGAGCGAGGCGGTGGCGACGGCTACAGTGGCAGGGTCGATGCTCGGCAGCGCGCGCCACAGCGCCGCCATCTTGGCGAAGAACTCCCCCGGCAGATTGCCGACCTGCAGGCCGAGGAAGTCCTTGATCTGCGAGATGAAGATGACCACCGCGATGCCGTTGGTGAAGCCGATGACGACCGACAGCGGGATGAAGCGGATCATGTTGCCCAGGCGCAGCGCACCCATGGCGAACAGCAGCACGCCCGACATCATGGTGGCGATGAGCAGGTTCTGCACGCCGTGGTCGACGACGATGGCGTAGATGATGGGGATGAAGGCGCCGGTGGGGCCGCCGATCTGAACCTTCGAGCCACCCAGCAAGGAGATGAGCAGGCCGGCGACGATCGCCGTCCAGATGCCGGCCGTGGGCGACATGCCCGAGGCAATGGCGAAGGCCATCGCCAGCGGCAGGGCGAGCACGCCGACGGTGATGCCGGCGGAGATATCCCCGGCGAGGCCGCTGCGGCCATAGCCGGGCAGGGTGTCGAGGAGTTTGGGGCGGAACTGGATCTTCATGCTGTCTCCGGTGCAGGTCTGGACGAAGCTTGCAGCACCGCCCGACGGGCGGCGCTAGGGAGACAGCCGCCCTCGACCTGCGTGATGCAGGACCATCCAGCGTTTCGAGGGCGTGAGCGGCATGAAGTCGGCGCCTTACTTGACCTTCATGCCAGGCAGGGCGCCGGCGTCAGGCGACAGGATGAAGAGCCCTGGGGTGCTGCCGTCGGTGTCCGAGGCCGCCAGCACCATGCCCTCGCTCATGCCGAACTTCATCTTGCGCGGTGCCAGGTTGGCGACCATCACCGTCATGCGCCCGACCAGCGAGGCGGGATCGTAGGCCGACTTGATGCCAGCGAAGACCTGGCGCGGCTTGGGGTTGCCGGCCTCATCCGTCTCGCCGATGTCGAGCGAGAGGCGGATCAGCTTGTCCGCACCCTCGACATGCTCTGCGTTGACGATCTTTGCGATGCGCAGGTCGACCTTGGTGAAGTCATCGATCGAGATGTGGGCCGAGGGTGTCTCGGCTGACTGCGCAGCGTGTTGCTGCTTCTCGGCGTGGCGCTGTTGTGAGGACGCAGCCTTGGCTACCGCAGCGTCCTTGGCCGGCGCCGCGGCAGGTGCGAGCGACTCGCGGTTGGCCTCGAGCAGGGCATCGATCTGCTTGCGCTCGACGCGGGTCATCAGGTGGCTATAGGCCTGGATGGCGTGGCCGGCGGGCAGCGCCGCCCAGTCGCCCCGCCAGTCCATCGCCGGGATGGCGAGGAAGGCCTCGACCTGCGCGGCCAGCGCCGGCAGCACCGGCTTGAGGTAGCGGGTGAGGTCGCGGAACATGGTCAGCGCGGTGCTGCACACGGCGTGCAGGCGGGCCTCCTGGCCTTCCTGCTTGGCGAGCTCCCACGGCTTGTGGTCGTTGACGTACTGATTGGCGACATCGGCCAGGCGCATGATCTCGCGCAGCGCGCGGCTGTAGTCGCGCTCGTCATAGGCGGCGGCGATGCGACCCTCGGTCCAGGCCGCTGCGAACTCGGCACAGGCGGCGGCATCGACTTCGCCCAGCTTGCCACCGAAGCGCTTGCCGATGAAGCCGGCGCAGCGGCTGGCGATATTCACGAACTTGCCGACGAGGTCGGAATTGACCTTGGCGATCATGTCGTCGAGGTTGAGGTCGACGTCTTCCATGGTGCCGTTGGACTTGCCGGCGAAGTAGTAGCGCAGCCACTCGGGGTTGAGCTTCTGAGCGATGTAGGAGTGCGCGGTGATGAAGGTGCCGCGGCTCTTGCTCATCTTGGCGCCGTCGACGGTGAGAAAGCCGTTGACGCACAACTGGCTGGGGGTGGCATAGCCGGCGAACTTCAGCATTGCCGGCCAGAACAGGGCGTGGAAATAGAGGATGTCCTTGCCGATGAAGTGCACCATCTCGGTGCCGGCCACGGCGGCGCGGGAGGCGTCGGTGTAATCCTCGACCGCAATCGTCTCGCCCGTGGCGGCGCGCTTCTCGGCGAGGTTGCGGAAGCTGGCGAGGTAGCCGATCGGCGCGTCCAGCCAGACGTAGAAGTACTTGCCCGGCGCGCCCGGGATCTCGAAGCCGAAGTAGGGCGCGTCGCGCGAGATGTCCCAGTCGGAAAGCTTGTTTTCGCCAGCTTCGCCGAGCCACTCCTTCATCTTGTTGGCGGCCTCCGCCTGCAGGCGGCGCTCACCGGCGGTGTTGGTGCCGCGCGTCCATTCGCGCAGGAAGGCGACCGCGCGCTCGTCCGAGAGGCGGAAGAAGTAGTGCTCCGAGGTCTTCAGCACCGGCTTGGCGCCGGATACCGCGGAGTAGGGGTTCTTGAGTTCGGTGGGGGCGTAGGCCGCGCCGCAGGCTTCGCAGTTGTCGCCGTACTGGTCGGCGGCACCGCATTTGGGGCACTCGCCCTTGATGAAGCGGTCGGGCAGGAACATCTCCTTGACCGGGTCGTAGTACTGCTCGATCGAGCGCGTGTCGATGAGGCCGCCGGTCTTGAGCTTGCCGTAGATGTCCTCGGCGTAGAAGCGGTTCTCGGCGCTGTGCGTGGAGTGGTAGTTGTCGAAGGCGACGCCAAAGGCGGTGAAGTCGCGCAGGTGCTCGCCGTGCACGCGGTCGATGAGCTGCTCGGGGGTCAGGCCTTCCTTTTCGGCGCGCAGCATGACCGGCGTGCCATGGGTGTCGTCCGCACAGACGTAGTGCACCGCATGGCCGCGCATGCGCTGGTAGCGCACCCAGATGTCGGCCTGGATGTAACCCACCAGGTGGCCGAGGTGGATGTCGCCGTTGGCGTAGGGCAGGGCGTTGGTGACGAGGAGCTTGCGGGACATGTTGGGCGTGCGCAGATTAAAGACGCCGAGTTTATCAAACGCAGCCGCCGACGTATGGTTCGCGGCGCGGCGCGCAGGAGATCAGGGCAACTGGCGCAGCAGCAGTTCGACTCGGCGGTTGCGCATGCGTCCCTCTTCGGTGGCGTTGCTGGTGAGCGGGTCGGCCTCGCCGCGGCCGTCGGCCTGCAGACGCTCGAGCCCGATGCCGCGCTGGCGCAGGTGTTCGACGACGGCCTCCGCGCGCGCGATCGACAAGCGCAGATTGACCATCTCGCTGCCCTGGCTGTCGGTGTGGCCGATGACCTTCACCAGCACGTTGAGGTTCTCGGCGAGGACGGGGGCGAGGGTGTCGAGCACGTGTGCGAGCGAGGGGCGGATCTCGGTGCTGCCCGAAGTGAAGCCGTCCGCGACAGGGATCTGCAGGTTGATGCCTGCAGCGTCGATGGGGCCGATCTGAATGGCGGGCAGCGTGCTGGCCACCGTGCCCAGTTCGGTGCGCAGTGCCTGCCAGTCCGGCGCTGCAGTGGCCGGCCGTACCAAGGCATGCTTGTGCACAGGGTCGCTGCCGGCCTCGTCGCCGGGTGCGAGGCCGGGGGTTGCGCAGGCGGCCAGAAGAGCCAGGGGAAGCAGGGCGAGGCATGACGGTTTGGGGGGGCGTGCTTTCATCATGGCTAGGGTGTGTGGTCGAGTCTGAAGGGAGCGCTCGCAGCAGGGGGAAACCCTGCTGCCGTCGCGGATGAGCGAAACGTTGCGCTCCGGTATGATGCGGCGGATTTCGCCAATGTTCGGCGATCCCGGATTATCAAGGAAAACGCGATGAGTCTTGATCAGGAAACCGTAACCGAAGCCCTCCGCCAGCTGATCGACCCGAACACGGGCAAGGATTTCATTACCGGGCGCAGCATCCGCAATCTGGTGGTCGAGGGCGGCAGCGTTCGCTTCGACGTCGAACTGGGGTATCCGGCGAAGAGTCAGCATGAGCCGATCCGGGCCTTGCTCGCGGATGCGCTGGCCAGGTTGCCCGGCGTGACCAGCGTAGAAGCGCGCGTCAGCAGCAAGGTGGTGGCCCATGCAGTGCAGCAGGGGGTAAAGCTGCTGCCGGGCGTGCGCAACATCATCGCAGTGGCTTCGGGCAAGGGCGGTGTCGGCAAGAGCACGACGGCGGTCAACCTGGCATTGGCGCTGGCGGCCGAGGGCGCGCGCGTGGGTATCCTCGATGCCGACATCTATGGGCCATCGCAGCCCCAGATGCTGGGCATCGGTGACCAGCGTCCGGTGTCGGACGATGGCAAGACCATGATCCCGCTCGAGGCCTACGGCTTGCAGGCGATGTCGATCGGCTTCCTGATCGAGCAGGATACGCCGATGGTGTGGCGCGGCCCGATGGCAACGCAGGCCCTCAACCAGTTGCTCAAGGACACCGCCTGGCACGACCTCGACTATCTCGTCATCGACATGCCGCCGGGTACCGGAGACATCCAGCTCACGCTGTCGCAGAGCGTGCCCGTAACCGGGGCTGTGATCGTCACCACGCCGCAGGACATCGCCTTGCTCGACGCACGCAAGGGGGTGAAGATGTTCGAGAAGGTGGGGGTGCCCATCCTCGGCGTGGTCGAGAACATGAGCATCCACATCTGTTCGAAGTGCGGCCACGAGGAGCACATCTTCGGGCAGGGCGGGGGCGAGAAGATGTGTGCCGATTTCGACACCCCTTTCCTTGGCGCCTTGCCGCTCGACATCCAGATCCGCTCCGAGGCCGATAGCGGTGCCCCCACCGTGGTGGCCGATCCGGACGGCCGCATTGCTGCGCTCTACAAGCAGATCGCGCGCAAGGTCGCGGTGCGTATTGCAGAGAAGGCCAAGGACATGACCCACAAGTTCCCTAACATCGTGGTCAAGAACAGCTGAGTTCACGGGCCGGGCGTGCGGGATGCTGCAGGAGGGCAGCTCGCGCGCGATGCCCTTTCCTGCGGCGCGCGCTTGCCCTACACTCACGCGCTTTGAAACCGGCCCCCGGGGCCGCACTGGAAACGCGCCGATGTCCATCAAGTCCGACAAGTGGATCCGCCGCATGGCCGACGAGGCCGGCATGATCGAGCCGTTCGCGCCGGAGTTGGTGCGCAGCAACGACAGCGGCCGCATCGTCTCCTACGGCACGTCAAGCTATGGCTACGACGTGCGTGTGGCCAACGAATTCAAGATCTTCACCAACATCAACTCGACCATCGTCGATCCGAAGGATTTCGACGCGCGCAACTTCGTCGATTTCACTGGCGACGTGTGCATCATCCCGCCGAATTCCTTTGCGCTGGCGCGTACGGTCGAGTACTTCCGCATTCCGCGCAGCGTGCTGACGGTGTGCCTGGGCAAGAGCACCTACGCGCGCTGCGGCATCATCGTCAACGTCACCCCGCTCGAGCCGGAGTGGGAGGGCCATGTGACGCTCGAGTTCTCCAATACCACGCCGCTGCCGGCCAAGATCTACGCCAACGAAGGCGTTGCGCAGATGCTCTTCTTCGAGTCGGACGACGTGTGTGAAACGTCCTACAAGGACCGGGGTGGCAAGTACCTCGGACAGACTGGCGTGACCCTGCCCAAGATCTGAGCGCTGGCGTGTGCCACCACTGCATGAACGGGGCCGCCTGACGGCCCCTTGTGCTTTCTCGAACCACTTTCGGTAACGTGCAGGCAACGCTCGACGAGTAAATTGCCTGTTTTGTCCGTCCCGCAAGGACCCCGCAGGAGAGGACCAGGATGAAATTCCATTTCCCCATCATCATCATCGACGAGGATTTCCGCTCGGAGAATACGTCCGGACTGGGGATCCGCGCGCTTGCCAAGGCGATCGAGGAAGAGGGCATGGAGGTGCTGGGCGTCACCAGCTACGGCGACCTGACTTCGTTTGCCCAGCAGCAGAGCCGCGGATCGACGTTCATTCTGTCGATCGACGACGAGGAGTTCTCTTCGCCCGAGGCCTCGGCCAAGGCGATTGCCGATCTGCGCGCATTCGTGGTCGAGATTCGCTTCCGCAATGCGGACATCCCGATCTTCCTGCACGGCGAGACGCGCACCACGCGGCACATCCCCAACGATGTACTGCGCGAGATGCACGGCTTCATCCACATGTTCGAAGATACGCCGGAGTTCATCGCTCGCTACGTGGTGCGCGAGGCGAAGAACTACCTCGATTCGCTGGCGCCGCCGTTCTTCCGCGCGCTCACGCACTACGCGGCCGACAGCTCGTATTCATGGCACTGCCCGGGGCACTCGGGCGGCGTCGCCTTCCTCAAGAGCCCGGTGGGGCAGATGTTCCACCAGTTCTTCGGCGAGAACATGCTGCGCGCGGACGTGTGCAATGCGGTCGACGAACTCGGCCAACTGCTCGACCACACCGGCCCGGTGGCGGCCTCGGAGCGCAACGCGGCGCGCATCTTCAACTGCGATCACCTGTACTTCGTCACCAACGGCACATCGACCTCGAACAAGATGGTGTGGCACACCACGGTCGCGCCCGGCGACATCGTCGTGGTGGACCGCAACTGCCACAAGTCCATCCTCCACTCGATCATCATGACCGGCGCGGTACCGGTGTTCCTGACGCCGACGCGCAACCATTACGGCATCATCGGACCGATTCCGCTCGAGGAGTTCTCGGTCGAGAATATCCAGAAGAAGATCGAGGCGAACCCTTTCGCACGTGAAGCCAAGAGCAAGAAGCCGCGTATCCTCACCATCACCCAGTCGACCTATGACGGCGTGGTGTACAACGTCGAGACGATCAAGGACATGCTCGACGGCGAGATCGATACGCTGCACTTCGACGAAGCCTGGCTGCCCCATGCGGCGTTCCACGATTTCTACGGCGATTACCACGCCATCGGCGCCGATCGTCCGCGCTGCCGCGAGTCGATGGTGTTCTCGACCCAATCCACGCACAAGCTGCTGGCCGGCCTGAGCCAGGCCTCGCAGATCCTGGTGCAGGACTCGCAGACGCGCAAGCTCGATCGCGACATCTTCAACGAGGCCTACCTGATGCATACCTCGACCTCGCCACAGTACGCGATCATCGCGTCCTGCGACGTCGCTGCGGCGATGATGGAGGCGCCTGGCGGGCCGGCGCTGGTCAATGAGTCGCTGTCGGAGGCTGTCGAGTTCCGCCGCGCAATGCGCAAGGTCGACGCCGAGTTCGGCGATGACGACTGGTGGTTCAAGGTGTGGGGGCCGGAGTTCCTGGCCGAAGAGGGTATCGGTACGCGTGAAGACTGGACCCTTAAGGCGGGCGAGCGCTGGCATGGTTTCGGAGACCTGGCCGATGGCTTCAACATCCTTGACCCGATCAAGGCCACGATCATCACGCCGGGCCTCAACATGGACGGAGACTTCGCCGAGCATACGGGCATTCCGGCGGCGATCGTCACCAAGTATCTCGCCGAGCACGGCATCATTGTCGAGAAGACCGGGCTCTATTCCTTCTTCATCATGTTCACCATCGGTATCACCAAGGGTCGCTGGAACACCATGGTGACGGAGTTGCAGCAGTTCAAGGACGACTACGACCGCAACCAGCCGCTATGGCGGGTGATGCCCGAGTTCATCGCCAAGCACCCGCGCTACGAGCGCGTGGGCCTGAAGGATCTCTGCGACCAGATCCACAGCTTCTACAAGGCGCATGATGTCGCGCGCCTGACCACGGAGATGTACTTGTCGGACATGGTGCCGGCAATGAAGCCTGCCAATGCCTTTGCGAAGATGGCTCACCGTGAGATCGAGCGCGTGGCTCTGGACGAGCTCGAGGGTCGGGTCACCGCGATGCTGGTAACCCCTTATCCGCCGGGTATTCCGCTGCTCATCCCGGGCGAGCGCTTCAACGCCACGATTGTGCGCTACCTCAAGTTCGCGCGCGATTTCAATGCCCGCTTCCCTGGCTTTGAGACTGATATCCATGGTCTCGTGAAGGGCGAAGATGGGCGCTACCACGTCGACTGCGTTGCCGACTGAGCGCGCTCGTAGCCGCAACACGTGAAAAAGGGCCGCTGAGCGGCCCTTTTTTCATTTTCTTCGCTGGCTCAGCAGCGCTGGTATTCGACGAAGTCGAAGTCGTATTCGTTGTCGGTATCGGCCGTGCGTGCGTCGCGACGCAATTCGATGAACTGCGAGCGGTCCAGCATCGGGAAGTGCGCGTCGCCGTCAACGTCTGCCCACACCTCGGTCAACACCATGCGGTCGGCCTGCCTGAGCAGGGTGTTGTAGAGCTGAGCGCCACCAATCACGAACAAGGTGCTGGCGCCGGCTGCGGCTGCAATGGCGGCTTGAGGGTCATGGAAGACTTCGGCGCCGTCCGCGGTAAACGCGGGGTCGCGGGTGACCACCATGTTGCGCCGTCCGGGCAGCGGGCGTCCCAGGGACGTCCACGTGTTGCGGCCCATCAGGATGGGGTGTCCCATGGTCAGGGTGCGGAAATGCTGCAGGTCAGCCTTGAGGCGCCAGGGCAGTCCGTTGTCGCGCCCGATCACCCCGTTGCGGGCGACTGCTGCGACGATCACGATCTCGGGGGTATTGTCATTCATACGGCAACAGGGGCCTTGATGTGCGGGTGGGGGTCGTAACCATCGAGGGCGAAGTCCTCGAAGCGGAACGCCAGGATGTCTTTCACCTGCGGGTTGAGTACGAGCCGCGGCAAGGCACGCGGCGTGCGGCTGAGCTGCTCGCGAGCCTGTTCGAGGTGATTCATGTAGAGATGGCAATCTCCACCCGTCCAGACAAAATCGGCGACTTCGAGTTCGCACGCCTGTGCAACCATGTGGGTCAGCAAGGCGTAGGAAGCAATATTGAAGGGCACGCCGAGGAAGATGTCCGCACTGCGCTGATACAACTGGCAAGACAGTTTGCCGTTCGCGACGTAGAACTGAAAAAGGGCGTGGCAGGGCGGCAGTGCCATGTTGTCGACCTCGCCTGGGTTCCACGCGGACACGATGTGGCGGCGGGAGTCGGGGTTGCGCCGGATGCCCTCCACCAGGCGGGCGATCTGGTCGATGCTGCGACCGTCTGCTGTCTCCCACCGGCGCCATTGCTTGCCGTACACCGGGCCAAGCTCACCATCGGGCGCTGCCCACTCGTCCCAGATCGACACCCCATTCTCCTTCAGGTAGCGAATGTTGGTATCGCCTTGCAGGAACCACAGCAGTTCGTGAATGATCGAGCGCGTATGGAGCTTCTTGGTCGTGACCAATGGAAAGCCGGCGCGCAGATCAAATCGCATCTGCCAACCGAACACGGACAGGGTGCCTGTCCCAGTGCGGTCAGTTTTTGCATCACCGTGCTCGAGCACATGCCGCATCAGATCCAGGTACTGTTGCATCGCTTCATCTCGTGTAAAAGCGTGATTTTAGCCCGCAATGAAAACGTCGCCAGCGATCCGTGTCGGTGTGTCCCGGTGGGCCTGCGGCGGAGTGATGATAGGGCCTCCCGCGCGCGGCGTGCGGATGCCCTGGCGACGGGGCGCAAGTCCAGGCGCCGAGCGGCGTGCAGGGCGAACATTGTGCTAAGCTCGACGATATGAAATATGCGCAGGTCCGACTTGCGCGAAGCCGGAGGCTGTCCGCGTACGAGCCGCCGCGATCTGGGGGGCAGGGGTGGATAATATGGCAGCGACGCTCGATTTCACGCCTGCCGGGGTGTTGGCGGGTGGAGGTAATCCTGTCGCTGGGCTGGAGGCAGCCACAGCCACCCTGCGTGCCCTCTACAAGCCTGGTAGTCCGCGAGCCGAGGCCGCCGGCTTCTCGGTGGCATCCGCCTTTGACGATGCGTTGCGTACGGCTATCGAGCGCGCAGCGCCGCTCTCGGTGGCGCGTGGTGTCGAGCGCGACCCGAGTCGCGGTGCAAATTGGTGGGGGCGGTGGCTTGCCGGTGTTCGTGACGCATCAATGGCTGTCTGCGATGCCTACTGGTGCATATCACCGGAGGCGTTGGCAGCGGCGGGGAACGGAACCGTTCGTCTGCGTCTTGCCGGCAGTCTCGTAGAGGCCATCAAGTGGTCGGCCTGCGATCGCTTCAGTCCGGACGAGGTGCTCTGGCAGCGCCTGTCAGGCTTGCTCGTTGAAACCGTCAGCGCGGACGCAGGCCTGATCGTGGGCGACGTGCCCGGGGTGGCGCGAGAGTTTCTGCGTGCTGTTGCCTACCACAGCGTTGGTCTTGATCAGCTGGAGCTGGATCGAGCGCTCGCCATGGTCCATCTCGTCGATACCTGCGTACCTTTCCTGTCTCTTGGCTCTGCCGTATCGGGGGCGCCCCAGTACGTGATAGACCTCGGTGCCGGGGGCGCACCGCAGCGGCGGTATTCGACTGGCGCTGTCAGTCAGCTGTGTTTTGCTCCCTGGGGGGCCGACGAGCTGCTGGTCGGTTTCGAGCGGCAGCTCGCTGAAGGTAACGTGCCGCTCGTTTTTGGCAAGCTTCCCCGTGAGCTGATGCTGGAGACCGTAAGGAGGCTGCGCAATCAGTGGTCCAGGACGCCCCCGGTTCGCTTGCGCAAGCGTTATGCGCAGGATGCTACGGTAGAGATCACACGCGGACTGATGGAGTTGCGTCAGGTGCTTGCTGGTGAGGTGCGGCAGCTCGCGAGAGTCTGGCGGGTCTGCGACCTCAGTCGCAGCGGCCTGCAGATAAGGGCCGCAAGCGACCCCTCTGGTGCTTGGCCCGACGTCGGTGAGTTGCTTGGAGTCCGCTTCACCGATGGCGAGGGCTGGCAACTCGCCGTCGTCAGGCGCCTTCAGATGTGGCCCGATCATGCCCGCCTCGGACTTGAGCTGGTGTCACGTCATCCAGTGCTGGTTGTACTGGATGATGGTCGGCTCTCAATTGAGGCGCTGCTGTGCGATCAACCTGCGCGCGGGGAGGCTGTGCGCCTGCTGCTGGGCCCGGAAGAAGTAGTGGGCACGGAGACCGTGTTCATGAAGCACGGTGGGGGGGTGCTCAAACTACGCTTGCTTGGGGAGCAGCCCTCGCCGTTTGGTGACGCTCGAGGTTACCGGCTGCAAGTGTTTCAGGTTGGCTGATAGTCATCCGCCCTTGGTGTTCGAGCAGGCATCGACTGAGCGGCGCCGGTCGTGATTGGATGCCCAGGCTCGCTACCTTGCTGAAGTTCGGGTTCATGCATCCATTTAAAACCTTGATCGTTATTTTTCTTGACGGTCTGGATTGGGTGTCTATAATGCGCACCTCTTCAGCGCTGCAGCAGTTTCTTCGGAAGTGCAGGCGGCGGTGGAGTTGGGAGGTGAGGTGGGTGTTTGGTGGATCTTTGTTCGGCGCAGCCGGGCGGCGGTAAAAAAAGATTCACGAAATGCTTGACAGTGAGTTTGAAGCTGATCATAATCTCATTTCTCTGCTGCAGCGAATGCAGCGCTCTTTAAAAAATTGAACAACCGATAAGTGTGGGTGCTTGGTGGTTGTGGTCGAAAGCGGCTTCGGTCGTTTTGGT